>NZ_PSWK01000008.1:0-128272 GCF_002932735.1 Rathayibacter sp. AY1B7 | reverse complement strand
CGCACGTGCAGCTCGGCGAGGTGCCTCACGGCCGCGCCCGCCCTCGACGCCGCCGCGATCATGGCCCGCTGCGACGAGCTCGCCGCGGTCTCCTCCAGCCGCGACGGCATCGAGCGGGTCTACCTCTCGCCCGAGCACGCCCGGGTGAACGCGATGGCCGCGCGTTGGATGACCGAGGCGGGCATGCGCACCTGGCAGGACGCGGCCGGCAACCAGTGCGGCCGCTACGAGGGCGCGACTCCGGGACTCTCGGCGCTTCTGCTCGGCTCGCACCTCGACACGGTGCCCGACGCGGGCCGCTACGACGGGATCCTCGGCGTGATGCTCGCGATCGCCGTGGTGTCGCGCCTGCACGGGGCGGGCCGGCGCCTGCCGTTCGCCGTCGAGGTCGTCGCGTTCGGCGACGAGGAGGGCACCCGCTTCGGCACAGCGCTCCTCGGCTCCCGCGCCCTCGCCGGCACCTGGGACGAGCACTGGTGGGAGCTCGAGGACGCCGACGGGACGACGCTCGTCGAGGCGTTCCACGAGTTCGGGCTGGACCCCTCGCGCATCCGCACCGCCGCGCGCGACGCGCAGGACGTTCTCGCCTACCTCGAGGCGCACATCGAGCAGGGCCCCTACCTGGAGGAGGCGGACCGCGCCCTCGCCGTGGTCTCCTCGATAGCGGGCGCCCGCCGCTTCGCACTCACCCTCACCGGCAAGGCCGGGCACGCGGGCGGAGTTCCGCTCGACCGCCGCCGCGACGCGCTCACCGGGGCGGCCGAGGCCGTGCTCGCGGTGGAGCGCATCGCGCGGGAGCAGGGCGTGATCGCCACGGTCGGCCGGCTCGAGACCTTCCCGGGCGCGGTCAACGTCATCCCCGGCCGGGTCGAGTTCAGCCTCGACCTCCGCGCCGAGACCGACGCCCAGCGCGACGCGGCGTGGGACGCCATCGAGCACGCGATGTCGGAGTCGGCGTCGCTCCGCCGTCTCGCGCTGACGGTGGAGGAGACCCATTCGGCCCCCGCGGTCGTCGCCTCCTCTCGGCTGCAGGACGTCGTGCGCGCGGGCATCCGCGCGACCGGGGACGCGGAGCCGATGGTGCTGTTCTCCAAGGCCGGCCACGACGCGATGGCGGTCGCCGACCTCGCCGAGTACGCGATGCTCTTCCTCCGCTGCGAGGGCGGCGTCAGCCACCACCCGGACGAGAACGTGACCGAGGCCGACGTCGCGACCGCGCTCGACGCGTTCGAGGCGGCCGTGCTGGCGCTCGCCGACGGGACGCCGACCGCGTGACCCCCGCCCCGGCCCCCTCGACGAGCATCGGTCACCGCATCGATGCCGGCTACGCCGCGCTGTCTCGGCAGGAGCAGCGGGCGGCCGACTTCATCCTCGACCACCTCGGCGACCTGGCCGTCTACACGGCGACCGAGCTCGCCCAGCACAGCGGAGTGTCCAAGGCCACGGTCTCGCGGCTGTTCCGCCGCCTGGGGTTCTCGAACTCGCAGGAGGTGCGCGAGCACGCCCGGGCGCTGCGGTCCTCCGGTGTGCCGGTCGGTCCCGCGCAGGGACAGGGGGATCCGCTCGCCGCGCACCTCGAGAGCGAGCGGGCGAACCTGGCTCGGCTGGCCGCCGCGTTCGGCGACGGACGGCTGGAGGAGGCGGTGCGGCTGATCGCGGGAGCGCGCGAGGTCGTCGTGATCGGACTGCGCAACAGCTACCCGGTGGCGCTGCACCTGCGCCAGCAGCTCGCGCAGGCGCGCGGACGCGTCCGGATCGCCCCGCAGCCCGGCCAGTCGCTCGGTGAGGAGCTCGAGGGGCTCGGAGCCGAGGACGTCGTGGTGCTGGTCGGCTTCCGCCGCCGCCCCGCCTCCTTCGCGGCCCTGATCGGGACGCTCGCCGCGCGCGAGGTGCCCGTGGTGCTCCTCGCGGATCCGCCCGCCCGGCGCTACGCGGAGCACGCGGCGGTCTGGCTGGAGTGCCCGGTCGACAGCGGCACGGCGCTGGACAGCTACGCGGCGGCGATGAGCGCGGTCGCGCTCGTGGCCTCCGGAGTGCTCGGGGCGTCGCCGAGGGAGTCGCGCGAGCGGATCGCCGGGATCAGCACGGCCTACGCGGAGCTCGCCGAGCTGGAGGACCGGCCGTGAGCGAGGCGGCGGAGCTGATCCGCGCGCACGCCAAGGACCCCGTCGGGCAGGCTGACCCGACTCCGGCCCTCGGCCGGGCCGAGCTGATCACCCTCACCTGCGGCGACCGGATCGAGCTGCGCGTCGACGGCGGCGCGGAGCAGGTGCGCCTCGCCTGGAGCGGGCGGGGGTGCGAGGTCTCGCGGGGATCCGCGTCGCTGCTCGTGGACGGTCTCGACGGGCTGCCGGCGTCGGACATGCGGGAGCGGATCGACGCGTTCCTCGCGGCAATGGCGCACCGGGAGGGTGCACTCGCCGGCGAGGAGCAGGCGCTGCTCGCGGTGGCGGGCAACCCCGTCCGCTCCGTCTGCGCGACGCTGGCCTGGCGGGCGCTGGCCGCCGCCCTCGACGACGCGGGCCTGGCGTGAACCGCTCAGTCCGGCCCGTCGCGGTCGGCTCCCGACCACAGATCGCCGCACTCCACCCCCCGCGCGCCCCTCGCGCGGAGCAGGTCGCGCGCGCCGGAGTCGCCGTGCACGCCCTCGAGGAGCTCCGGCCAGTGGTCCCGTCCCAGCAGCACCGGATGACCGGGCCGACCGCGGAAGACCGCGCGGGCGAGCACGTCCGGCGCGACCGGCGCCTCCGCGAGCAGCCGGGCCCCCACGCTCGGCGGCTCCTCGGGCAGGTCGACCAGGGCGACCAGCGCGGCGACGCCCTCGGCCGCGGCGAGACCCGCGCGGAGCGACGCCGAGAGGCCGCTCTCCCACTCGGCCGCGACGACCACGTCCGCGGACGGCGGCACCAGGAGGCGCGCCCGTCCGCCCTCCGCGCCCAGGACCACGAGCACCCGCCCGCAGCCCACCGCGCGGAGCCTCTCGGCGGCCCGCTCCACCCAGGGAACTCCCGCCGCGTCGCGCCGCAGCGCCTTCGGGCCGCCCGCCCGGCGCCCCGCACCCGCCGCGAGCACCAGCCCGACGAGGTCCCGACTCCCGACCAGATCCATCCGACCATCGTGCCGCAGGCCGAGCCCCTGCTCCGCCGGACGAAGGAGACCGCATGACCGACACCCGATCCGAGACCGCCCGCGACGTGCTGCTCGCGTGCCTCGCCGTCCCCCGCTGGGCCGACGAGGTCGCCTCCGGCGCGCCCTACCCGTCGGCCGACGCGCTCGCCGACGCGGCCGAGCGGGCCGCGCGCACGCTCACCGAGGAGGAGGTGGAGGCGGCGCTGGCCGACCACCCCCGGATCGGCGAGCGGCACGCGGGCGCGGGGCGCTCCTCCGCGTTCTCGGCCGCGGAGCAGGCGGCGAGCCGCACGGGCGACGAGGAGCTGACCCGGCGGCTGCTGGCCGGCAACCGCGCCTACGAGGAGCGGTTCGGGCGCGTGTTCCTCCTCCGCGCGGCCGGCCGCGACCGGGCCGAGGTCGTCGCGGAGCTGGAGCGGAGACTCGGGCTCGACGACGAGACGGAGGCCCGCATCGTCGCGGAGCAGCTGCGGGAGATCACGGTGCTGCGGGTCCGCGGCCTCGACGACGGGCGCCTCGTCCGGGCGGAGGCCGCACGATGAGCGGGCACGCCAGCCGCGTCACCACCCACGTGCTCGACGCCGTCCGCGGCCGCCCCGCGCGCGGGGTCCCGGTGGCTCTCGACGCCCGTGCCGGCTCCGGCTGGGAGCGCCTCGCCGAGGCCCGCACCGACGACGACGGCCGCGTGGCGGCCTTCGGGCCGGAGCGCCTGGCCGCCGGGGTGCACCGGGTCGTCTTCGACACCGGCGTCTGGTTCGCCGCCTCGGGCACCGAGTCGTTCTACCCCGAGGTCGTCGTCGCCTTCCGCCTCGACGACGAGGAGGCGCACTTCCACATCCCGCTCCTGCTCAGCCCCTTCGCCTACTCGACCTACCGGGGCAGCTGATGCAGCTGCAGGACGTCCTCGACGCGCCGCAGCTGCGGCTGCGCGTGCTGGTCGCCGGCGACGGAGCGCTCGCGCGGCCGGTCGACGGCATCTTCACGACCGATCTCCTCGACCCGCGCCGCTACATCTCGCGCGACCAGCTGGTGCTGACCGGTCTGGTCTGGCGTCGGGACGCCCAGGACAGCGCGGCCTTCGTCGCCGCGGTCGCGGACTCGGGTGCCAGCGCTCTGCTCGCCGGCGAGGGGCTGCTGGGCTTCGTGCCGGACGACCTCGTCGTCGCCTGCCGCGAGCACGACGTCCCGCTGATCGCCGTGCCGGCCGATGTGTCGTTCGGCGCGATCACGGCGCACCTGTCGAACGCCCTCGCCGGCGACCGCGTGGCCCGGCTGACGGCCGCCCTCGCCCGCCAGCGGGAGCTGCTGACCGAGGTCTACCGGGGGCAGCAGCTCGACGAGCTCGTCACGCGCACCTCGCGCGAGCTCGGACTCCCCGTGTCGGTGCTGACCGCGACCGGCCGGACCGCGGCCTCCGCCTCGCCCCTGGGGCTGGGGGAGATCGAGCGGGTCGTGCACGCGGCGCTCACGGCCCGGCGCAGCCCGGTCGTGGTCGCGGACGCCCGCGGCGGCGCCCTGTCGGTCCTCACCGTCGCAGGCGCGGGCGAGCACCGCGCCACCTCCTGGCTGGTCGTCGTCGGGGGCGACTGGAACGACTGGCCCGCCGCAGTACTCGACGCCGTGACCGAGCTCGCCGGAGTCGTGGGGGTCTACCGGCTGCAGCGGGAGGCGGCGCTCTCGGCCGACTCCGCTCTCGCCGACCGCCTGCTCGAGCTCGTGGAGGAGGACAGCGAGCAGCCCGAGGCCGCGGTGTACCTGCGGCAGCTCGGACTCGGCGGCGCCGGGCGGTGCGCCGTGGTCGCCGCCGAGTTCGAGGGCGACGCGCCCCCGGACCTGGCGCGCCGTGTCCTGGTCGACGCCGCCGCGCACCTGGGCCGCGCCGTGGTCGGACGCGACGCCCAGGGCTGCGCGGTGGCGGTGCTGCCCACCGAGGCGACCGATGCGACCCCCACCGGCGCGGATCCGCTCGCCGTCGTCATCTCGGCGCTGCGACGAGCGGGAGCCGCGTGGCCGGGCGCCGTGCTGCGCGTCGGGACGAGCGCCGCGACTCCGCTGCCCGCGCTCGGCGGCGCCCTCCGCTCGGCACGCTACGGGATGCTGCTGTCGGGCTCTCCGGGCGACGACGCTCCGGTGCGGGTCAGCGACTCCGGGGAGGTCACCTCCGCCGTGCAGCTGCTGAGCGCGGTCCCCGACCACCTGCGCTCGGTGTTCGTCGAGCTGGTGCTCGGGCGGCTCGTCGAGCACGACGCGCGCTACGGCTCGCAGCTGGTCGCCACGCTCGCGGCGTTCCTCGACTGCGGCGGCTCGTGGGTGCGCACGGCGGAGCAGACGCACCTGCACCTGAACACGGTGCGGTACCGCATCGCGAGGGTGGAGGAGCTGACGCAGCGCGACCTGTCGGACACCGCGGACCGCGCCGACCTGTTCCTGGCGCTGCGCCTGCGCTGACGGCCGGGTGCGCGCGGTCCGCACCGCGCTTCCCGGGCCGGCCCCGTCACTCCGGAGCCACGATCCGCCTGCCCCGGACGTACACCGCGGCGATCGCCGGCTCGCGCAGGGTCATCAGCAGGGCGAAGAGCAGCTGGGCCGTCGCCTCCTCCTCGTCGTCCGCGCGGATCCCGTGGGCGAGGACGTCGGCGAGCGGCTCCCACCGGTCGGGCTCGATGCGGAGGAAGTCCGCGTCCTTCCCGGGGTCGAGGCTGCCGAACCGGTCCTCCTGGTCGAGCGCCCGCGCGCCGGCGAGCGTCGCCGTGAACAGGAGCTCGGCCGGATGCAGGGCGACGGCCGCGTCGCCGGGCTCCGAGAGGTGCACCTTGAAGGCGTCGTTCGCCACTCGCGCCAGCAGCCACTCGTCGCCCGCGCCCACGTCCGTGCCGAGGGCGACGGTGACCCCCGAGGCGACGGTCCGGCGCCAGGGCATGGTGCCGGAGCCGAGGAACTGCTGCGAGGTCGGGCAGTGGGCGATCGAGGTGCCGGTCTCCTCCATCCGGTGCAGCTCCGCGTCCTGGCAGTGCACGGCGTGAGCGAGGATCGTGCGCGGCCCGAGGAGGGAGGAGCCGCCGCGCGCGGAGCCGGGCAGGAAGAGCCCGTCGTAGGTGTCGAGGTAGCTGCGGGTGCCGTACGAGCCGAGCACGGCGGCGATCTCGCCGTCGCCGGGCCGGTCGTTCTCGTTGAGGTGGCTGTGCACGTAGACGCCGCGTCCGCGGACGTCGTCGTAGAGGTCGCCGAGCGCTCCGAGGGTCCGGGGAGTGACGGACAGCGAGAACCGCGGGACGAGCGCGACCTGCAGGAGCGGGTCCCTCCCGTGCCAGCGGTCGATCTCCTCCGACGCGAGCGTCAGCGCCTCCTCCTCCGAGGTGATCAGGGGCGCCGCCGAGGCCGGGCCCGTGGTCTGGATCCCGCGCCCCGACACGATCCGCAGCCCCGCCTCGCGGGTGCGCTCGAAGAGGGCGTCCTGCGCGGCCGGGAACGCGGAGCCGAAGACCATCGCGGCGGTCGTGCCCGCGGCCACCCGTCGCCGGGTGAAGGCGCGCGCGACGACGTCGGCGAACTCCGGGTCGGCGAGCCGCGCCTCCGCCGGGAACACGGTCCGGTCGAGCCACTCGAGCAGCTGGCCGCCGCCGAAGCCGTCGGTCGAGAACGTCTGGGGGAAGTGCACGTGCGCGTCGACGAAGCCGGGCAGCAGGATCGACGCGGCGTCGCCGGAGACCGGCAGGAGCGCGAAGCGGTCCGGCAGCTCGCGGTACGGACCGACCCAGGCGATCGTGCCGTCCTCGTCCACGGCGAGAGCGCCGTCCGGGATCGACACCAGCGACTCCCGCGCGGTCGTGAGCGTCGCACCCCCGGCGACGTGCAGCACGTGCCCCCGGTGGACGCCCCCGGCGCCGGTCACACCAGGCCCGTGTAGGCGGTCCAGGCGGATCCCGCGGGCGGCGCGTCGTCGCGGGCGACGCTCGCCTGGATCAGGCCGTAGGGGCGGTCGGCGGCGTGGAAGACCTCGTTGTCGTTCTCGACGCCGAAGGGCGACAGGTCGTAGACGAAGTGGTGCTTGTTCGGCGCGGAGAGACGGATCTCGACGATCTGCGGGTACTCCTCCAGGACCGCCTTCCCCATCTCGAAGAGCGTCTGCTGGAGGGCGAGGGAGTGCACGGTCGCGAAGCGGCTCGTCATGAGCGCCTTGACGCCCGCGTAGACCGCCTCCCAGTCCATCGCCGCGATCTCGTCCTCGCTCAGGGCGAAGCGCCACTTCGCGACCAGCGAGGTCGCCATCACCCGGTCGTTCGTCGGCTGGAGGACCGTGTACGGGTCGGTGAGGAAGCCGTGGAACTCGCTCCCCGTGGACTTCAGGATCGTGAGGTCCTTGAAGCCGCCGGTGATCCAGATCCGCCGCTCCTCGCCCGAGCCCTCGACCGTGACCGACGCGATCCGCGTCTCCTGGCCCTTCCGGACCCAGGTGTGGTCGTGCTCGCGCCCGTCCACCAGCACGCGCTCCCAGGCGAACTCCTCGATCTCGATGCGGGCGCCGTGGACGGGCTCGTAGCCGTCGACGAAGTGGCGGGCCAGCTCGAGGCCGTAGGGCTCGATCGAGCGCAGGCCCTTCTCCTTGGCGAAGGCGTACGCCGTCTGCTTCTGCGTGTCCGTGGGCAGGACGGCCGACTGGTCGCCCTCTCGGTGCGCGGCCTCGAAGTCGCCGCGGAGGGCCGTGGAGACGTTGACGTCGTGGATCTCGTGCCGCGGGGTCTCGCGGTAGATCCGCACGACGCGGTTCTCGGCCTTCCCGTACTGGTGGTCCCCGAGGATGATCGACATGTCCGCTCCTGTCCGTTCCGTGCGGCCGGGCCCGGTCACGCGGTGGTGACCGTCCTGCTCGCGGCTCCTGCGAGCCCGTCTGCCAGCCTCGCGCCTGCCGGGGGCTCCGCGCACCGGCGGAGCATCCCGAGGAGCCGCCGCCGGGACTCCGAGTCTTGTGCGATCCGCCCGCTCCGCGGCTCCGACCCGCCTCCGTTCACACGCTCGAAACCTGCCGATGACACGGCGGCGCTCGGCGTGAGCGGGGGAGCTCCCCGAGGTGTCGTCAGGGAGGCGGGGCATCGGCGGGTCGAGGTCAGGGGCGGCTGAGGAGGCGCCCGGCGGGCGGGACCGTCGCGGCGGTGACGCGTCGGCCGCCGACCCAGGTGGCGGCGACGGCGCCGCGGAGGACGCGGCCCTCGTAGGCCGAGACGGGGTTCCGGTGCGAGAGGGCGTCGACGTCCACGCGCCACTGCGCCTCCGGGTCGAACGCGACCAGGTCGGCGTCGGACCCCGCGTGCAGCAGGCCCTTCTGGCCGAGCCCGGCGAACGCGGCGGTCGCCGTGGACATCCAGGCGACGACCTGCTCGAGCGGGATGCCCCGCTCGCGGGCCCCGGTCCAGACCGCGCGGAAGCTCAGCTCGAGTCCCGAGATCCCGCCCCAGGCGACGCCGAAGTCGCCGCCCGCGGGGAGCTTCAGCTCGGCGGTGGCGGGGGAGTGGTCCGAGGCGATGATGTCGATCGTCCCGTCGAGCAGCCCCTTCCAGAGCAGCTCGCGATTGCGCTCGTCCCGGATCGGCGGGCAGCACTTGAACTGCGTGCCGCCGTCGGGGATCGAGCCGGCGTCGAAGGTGAGGTAGTGCGGGCAGGTCTCGGCGGAGATCGGCAGCCCCTCGGCCTTCGCCTCGCGCAGGAGCGGCAGCGCGTCGGCGGAGGAGAGGTGCAGGATGTGCGCGCGGCAGCCGGTCTCGCGGACGGCCTCGATCACGTGCAGGATCGCGCTGCGCTCGGAGGCGGGCGGGCGGGAGTCGACGAACGCGCCGTAGGAGGCGTTGGGCTCCAGCGCGCTCGCCTCCAGCTCGGCCGGGTCCTCGGCGTGCACGATCAGCAGTCCGTCGAAGGCGGCGATCTCGCGCATCGCCTCGACGAGCTGCTCCCGGCTCAGGTGCGGGAACTCGTCCACGCCGCTCGGCGAGAGGAAGCACTTGAAGCCGAAGACGCCCGCGTCGTGGAGCTCGCGCAGCGTGCCGAGGTTCGAGGGGATCGCCCCGCCCCAGAAGCCGACGTCCACCTGCGCCTGCGGCCCGGCGGCCGCGCGCTTGGCCTCGAGCCCCGCCACCGTCGTGGTCGGCGGGATCGAATTCAGCGGCATGTCGATGATCGTGGTGACGCCCCCGGCGGCGGCCGCGCGGGTGGCGGAGGCGAAGCCCTCCCACTCCGTGCGGCCCGGCTCGTTGACATGCACGTGGGTGTCGACGATCCCCGGGATCAGGACCTGGCCCTCGGGGAGGACGATCTCCTCCGTGGTCCGCCAGGGGGCGTCCCGCTCGCCGACCGCGACGATCAGGCCCTCGGCGATCGCGATGCTGGCCGGACGCCGGCCGTTCTCGGTCAGCACATCGGAGGCGCGGATCACGAGGTCGAGGAAGGGAGCGTCGTCAGGCATGGATCGACCCTATACTCGGCATGTTTCCTGCGTGTGAGCGCCCGTCGGCGGCTCCGCCCGGCCTCCCCGCAGCCCCGGCGCCGTCGCCTCCCGTCCGAGAAGAGGAGGCCGTCGTGCTCGACATCGCCGCCCCCCTGCTCGAGCGCGTCGAGGCGGGCGGGAGCGTCGCGGTCGTCACGGTCACGCACGTCTTCGGCTCGGCTCCCCGCGCTCTCGGCTCCTCGATGGCGGTGGACGCGGAGGGGCGCGCGATCGGCTCGATCTCCGGCGGCTGCGTCGAGGCGCAGGCGTACGCGCTGGCCCAGGAGGTGCTCGGCACCTCGGGCAGCGCGTCCGAGCACTTCGGCTTCGACGACGAGGCGGCCTTCGCCGCGGGCCTGTCCTGCGGGGGGCAGCTGCGCGTGTTCGGCCAGGTCGTCGACTCCGGCTCCACCGCGGTCCTCGCCGAGCTGCGCGCCGCCCGCGCCGGCCGCTCGGCCGCGCTGGCGATGGTCGTCGGCGGCCCGGAGGAGCTGATCGGCCTCGTCCTCACCGGAGCGACGCGCCTCCAGGACGTCGTCGGCCCGCACCTGGACGAGGACACCGCCCGCCGCATCCTCGCCGAGCGCGAGGCGCGCCTGGCCTCCGGCCGCTCGGCCACGGTCGAGACCGCCTGCCGGAGCGCCGAGCTCGAGATCGCCTACATCGTGCACGCCGAGCGGCCGCGCCTGCTGATCTACGGCGCCGTCGACTTCTCCGCCGCGCTCTGCTCCGCCGGCGCCCTGCTCGGCTACCGCGTGACCGTCTGCGACGCGCGTCCGGTGTTCGCGACCGCCGAGCGCTTCCCCGGCGCCGACGAGGTCCTCGTCGAGTGGCCGTCCGACCACCTCGCCCGCGCCGAGGTCGACTCGCGCACCGTGATCGCGGTGCTCACGCACGACGAGAAGTTCGACATCCCGCTGCTCGAGACCGCGCTCGCGCTCCCGGTCGCCTACGTCGGCGCGATGGGATCGCGGCGCACCCACGAGCGGCGGCTGCGGCTGCTGCGCGAGGCGGGAGTGACGGAGGAGGCGCTCGCCCGCCTGCACTCGCCGATCGGCCTGGACATCGGTGCGTCGACGCCGGAGGAGACGGCCGTGTCGATCCTCGCGGAGGTCCTCGCCGCGCGCACGGGGACGTCCGGGGAGCCGCTCGCGGGGCGCTCGGGCCCGATCCACGCGGCGCGCTGAGCCGCACGTCCTCCGCTGACCGCGCGCCGTCGTGATCGCCGGCCTGCTCGCACTCCGGCGGGAAACGGCCGCGAAACACCGCGCTGCCATGCTCGGGGCATGCAGCGCCACGTCCTCACCGGAGCCCACGTCGCCACCGTCGACGCGCACGGGACCGAGCACCCCGTCGGCCACGTCGTCGTCGACGACTCCCGCATCGTCGCCGTCGGAGCCGGCGACCCTCCGGCGTGGGCCCTCGACGGACGGTCCCCGACGGGCCTGCCGGCGCAGGAGGCGATCGCGCTCACGCGGGTCGACGGCCGCGGCCACCTGCTCACTCCCGGGCTCGTCAACACGCACCACCACCTCTACCAGTGGCTCACCCGCGGCTGGGCGCAGGACTCGATCCTCTTCGACTGGCTGGTCGCTCTCTACCCCGCCTGGTCCCGCATCGACGCCGACCTGACCCGCTCCGCCGCCCTCGGCGCGATGGGCGTCCTCGCCCGGTCCGGCTGCAGCACCGTCGCCGACCACCACTACGTCTTCCCACGGGGCTCCGGCGACATCGTCGGCGGCATCGTCGACGCGGCCGGCACCCTCGGCCTCCGGCTGCACGCGACCCGCGGGTCGATGGACCTCGGCGAGTCCCTGGGCGGCCTCCCGCCGGACTTCGCCGTCGAGACCACGGCGGCCGCGCTCCAGGCCAGCGGAGAGGCGGTCCAGCGGTACCACGACGCCTCCGCCGACGCGATGGTGCGGGTCGCGATCGCCCCGTGCTCGCCGTTCTCGGTGACCACCGACCTGCTGCGAGAGTCGGCCGTCCTCGCCCGTCAGCTCGGGGTCCGGCTGCACACCCACGGCTCCGAGACCGTGGAGGAGGACGCCTACACGCGGGAGGCGTTCGGCCTCTCGCCCACCGACCACCTGGAGTCGCTCGGCTGGCTCGGGGACGACGTCTGGATGGCGCACTGCGTCCACCTCGACGCCGACGCGATCGCGAAGTTCGCGGCCACGGGCACCGGAGTCGCGCACTGCCCGTCCTCGAACGGCCGGCTCGCGGCGGGCATCGCGCCGATCCCGCAGCTGCTGGCTGCGGGAGCCCCGGTCGGCCTCGGCGTGGACGGCGCGGCGTCGAACGAGTCCGGTCAGCTCGGCTCCGAGATCCGCGCCGCGGTGCTGATGAACCGCCTGCGCGCCGGCGCCGACCGGATGAGCGCCCGGCAGGCGCTCTCGGTCGCCACCATCGGCGGGGCCCGGGTGCTCGGCCGGCAGGACGAGATCGGCTCGATCGAGGTCGGCAAGCTCGCCGACCTCGCGCTCTGGCGGATCGACGGGATCGAGCACGCGGGCATCGCGGACCCGGTCGCGGCCCTCGCGCTCGGAGCGCAGCCCCCGCTGAGCCTGCTCCTGGTGCAGGGTCGCCCGACGGTGCGGGAGGGACGGCTGGTGAACGCGGACGAGGACGCGATCGCCCGCGAGGTCGCCCGGGCGAGCACGGAGCTGGCGTCGCGCGTCTGAGCTGCGGCAGCCGATCGGCGCTCAGCCCGTCGTCGTTCAACCGGGCGGCGCCTCCGCCTCGACGGACGCGACCGGGGCGGCGTCCGGGTGCAGGAGCCGCCAGATCCGGTCGCGGGAGAGCGGCAGCTCGGTCGGCCGCACGCCGATCGCGTCGCGGACGGCGTTGGCGAGTGCGGGGGCGACCGGGTTGTAGGGCGCCTCGCTCATCGACTTCGCGCCGAACGGCCCGAGCTCGTCGGCGGTGTCCGCGAAGAGCACCTCGGTCTCGGGCACGTCCGCCATCTGCGGGATGTGGTAGTTCCGGAGGATCGCCGTGGTCACGGTGCCCTCGCCGTCGAGGATCACCTCCTCGTACAGCGCCGAGCCGATCGCCTGCGCCACTCCGCCCTCGACCTGCCCGCGGCACTGCGCCGGGTTGATCACGAAGCCGGCGTCGGCCGCCTGCACCGACTGCAGGATCCGCACCTCGCCCGTCGGCTCGTGCACCGCGACCCGGAAGCCCTGGACGTTGAACGCGAGCGAGCGCTGAGCGCCGTCCTCGCTCCCGGTCGCGGTGACCGGTCCGCCGGCCGCGCGGACCAGATCGGCGAACGCGACCCGGGTGCCGTCCGGAGCGAGCAGGCCCTCGTCGTCGGGCTCGAAGGTCTCGTCGTGCCCGGTCAGCCGCTTCGCGAGCGCCTGCAGCTCGGCGAGGAGGCGCGTCGCGGCCGAGTGGACGGCCTTGCCCGCGACCACCGTGCCGGCGCTGCCGAACGCTCCGGTGTCGTAGCGGGCCGCGTCCGTGTCGGACTGGCGGATCCGCACCCGGTCGGCCGAGGCGCGGAAGGCGCTCGCGACCAGCTGCGTGTGCACGGTGGTCGTCCCGTTGCCGAACTCGGCCGTGCCGACGCCGATGGTCAGCACTCCCTCGGCGTCGACGGTGACGGTCGCCTCCGAGAAGTGGCCCCGCGGTGGGATGGTGGCGATCATCGCCAGTGCCGTGCCCTGCCCTGTCCGCCACCCCGGTCCGTCGGGGGCGGGGGAGCCGCCGCCGCCGGCCAGTGCCGCCTCGGTGAGGTCGAGGCACTGGTCGAGCCCGTAGGAGGCGAAGCCGATGTCGTCGCCCTCGACGTGCGTGACCACCAGCGGCTCGCCCGGGCGCACCGCGTTGATCCGCCGCAGCTCGAACGGGTCGATCCCGAGCTCGCGGGCGAGATCGTCCATCGCCGACTCGATGCCGAAGATCACCTGCCCGAGGCCGTAGCCGCGGAACGCCCCCGAGGGGAGGTTGTTCGTGTAGACGGCCTGCGCGTCGACGCGCTTGCTGGGCGCGCTGTAGACGGCGACCGACTCCGAGGTGCCGTGGAACATCACGCCGGGTCCGTGGTTGCCGTAGGCGCCGGTGTCCGAGAGCACGTCCACGGCGAGGGCGGTCAGCCGTCCGTCGCGCCGGGCGCCGAGCGTGACGCCGACCCGCATCGGGTGTCGGCAGGGGGCCATCGTGAACTCGTCGCTCCGGGTGAACTCGAACTGCACGGGCCGGCCGGTGGCGAGCACGGCGAGGGCGACGACGTCCTCCGTCAGGATCTCCTGCTTGCCGCCGAAGCCGCCGCCCACCCGTGCCGTGAAGACGCGGACGGTCGACGGATCGCGGTCGAACAGGCGCGCGATCTCGTCGCGCACGAGGAAGGGCACCTGCGTCGAGGTCCGCAGCACCAGCTCTCCGCCCTCGAGCCAGCCGATGGTGCCGTGGGTCTCGAGCGCCGTGTGCGCGACCCGGGAGGTCGAGTACCGGCCCTCGACGACCACGTCGGCCTCCGCGAGTCCGGCGGCCACGTCCCCGTACTCTCCGTGGAGCTCCGCGACGACGTTCGCCTCCGGCCGGGCGATGCGCGAGGCGATCGGATCCTTGTCGGCGTGCAGGAGCGGCGCGCCGGCCGAGCGCGCCTCCTCCGGGTCGAAGACGGCGGGCAGCACCTCGTAGTCGACCTCGACGGCGCGGCAGGCCGCCCCCGCCTCGGCCACCGACTCCGCGACCACCACGGCCACGCGCTGCCCGCGGAACCGGACGACCGTGTCGAGCATGCGGGTGTCGTCCGGGTCGTCGAGCCGGGACTCGTGGCGGGCGGTGGAGTAGAGGACGTCCGGGACGTCCTCGGCGGTGAGGACCGCGACGACGCCCCGCATCGCGCGGGCGGCGGTCGTGTCGATCGAGCGGATGCGCGCGTGGGCGTGCGGGCTCTGGACGACCTTCAGGTGCAGCAGGCCGGGCACGGCGACGTCGAGGGTGAACGGCTCGCGGCCCTGGACGATCCGTCGGCCGGCGGGCGCGCCGAGCGAGCGGCCGACCCGGGACTCCTCGGCCGACGGGCGACCGGTGCGGCGGACGGGGGTGAGACCCGACGGCGGGGCCGCGTGCCGTCCGCGGACCGGGGCCTCCGTGCGATCCGCTCCGGACGGCTCGGCCGCGTGCGCGCCGTGCCCGGACGCGCAGGCGCCCGTCACGGCCTCGCGGATGGGGCGGTAGCCCGTGCACCGGCAGAGGTTGCCCTTCATCAGCCGCGGCACGTCCTCGGCGCGGACTCCGTCGAGCGCCGTGGCCGTGACCACCATGCCGGCCGTGCAGAAGCCGCACTGGAACGCGCCGGCCTCGACGAACGCCTCCTGCACCGCGCTCGGCTCCTCGGGCGTGCCGAGGCCGGCCGCGGTCGTCACCTCGCGGCCCTCGACGCGGTGGGCGGGGTAGAGGCAGGAGTGGAACGGCGTCCCGTCGACGAGGACGGAGCAGGCGCCGCAGTCGCCGGCGTCGCACCCCTTCTTCACCTCGAAGTGCTCGTGGTCGCGGAGGAGGGTGCGCAGCACCTGGCCGGGGCGGGGGGAGGCGTCGACCGGCTCCCCGTTGACGGTGAACCTCATCGGGCGCCTCCGGCCAGCTCGGTGCGGATCTCCTCGGCGAGCACGCGGGCGACGGCGTGGCGCCAGTCGGCGGCTCCGTGCGGGTCGGTGAACCAGGTCGCGACGCCGTCGACGGCCGCGGCGAGCTCGGCCGAGGAGGGAACGGCGGCGAAGCGGAGCCGCTCCGGCCGGACGGTCGCCGCGGTGATCGTGAGCACGAACGCGCCGTCGGTGTCGAGGCGGCCGATGACGACGGCGCCGGAGCGTCCGAGAGGGGAGAGCGCCGTCTTGCGGAACGCGGTGCGCGCCCGGAGGGAGGAGAGCGGGATCTCGATCGAGCGGATGACGTCGTCCCGGGCCAGGGAAGTGGTCATGTTGCCGGTCACGAGCTCGGCGACCGGCACGGCGACGTCCGAGCCGTCGGCCCGCCAGACGAGGGCGGTGGCGTCGAGCGCGGCGGCGAGGCTGATCATCGGTCCTGCGGGCAGGGCGTTGGCGATGTTGCCGCCGACAGTGGCGACGTTCCAGATCTTGAAGGAGCCCAGCAGTGCCGTGCAGCACTGGAAGAAGAGCGGATGGGCGGTGTCGCCCGCGTCGGGCATCGCGGCGAGCTCGCTGAGCGTGCAGGTCGCCGCGATCGAGAGCCCGGCGTCCGTGCGCACGATCGGCTCCCACGCGAATCCCTGCAGGTCGAGGAGCTCGTCGAGGTGGTCGTGGGGGAGGGAGAACACCCAGGAGCCGCCTCCGATGACCGCTGAGCGCGGCCCGCGGCCCGCCAGCTCGGAGCGCTCGCGCACCACCCGGACGCGCTGGATCGTGTTCAGGTCCATGCCGCGCCTCCGTTTCGCGCCCGTCGGGCGTCTCCCCCCAGTGAACCCCACCCGTGTGACGCCCGTGTTTCCCCACCCCGTCCTCCCGCGGCTCCGCTCCCCGTCCCTCCGGCGGATCCGCCATCCGCTGCGTCCCACCCCGGGCCCCGACCTTGCGGATCAGTGGGCGACCTCCCGATGTCGACCCGCCACCCCCTCGCTCTCCCCCCGAGCCGAACGATCGATCCGCGGGTGAGCGGATCGATCTAGGCGGTCGTCCCCCGCTCTGCGAATCGCAGCCGCCCTGGAAAGCCGACTGCGCCGAGCCCGGCAGGGACGGGCTCGGGGACGAGCACCGTGACTGCGCCGAGCCCGGCGGGGACGGGCTCGGTGTGAAACACCCCCGAGCCGAACGATCGATCCGCGTGCCAGCGGATCGATCTAGGCGATCGCTCCCCGCTCTGCGAAACGTGGCCACCCTCTCCGGCCGACCGCGCCGAGCCCGGCGGGGACGGGCTCGAAGGAAGATCAGCCGAGGCTCGCGACCCACTCCGAGCTGCCGTCGACGAAGGACTGCTCCTTCCAGATCGGCACCGACGCCTTGATGTCGTCGACCAGTGCCGCGCAGGCTTCGAAGGCCGCCGCGCGGTGGGCCGAGGCCACGGCGCAGGCGAGGGCGAGGTCGCCGACCACGAGGTCGCCGACCCGGTGCACGGCGGCGATCCGGACGTCGGGCCAGCGCTCGGCGATGCGGCGGGCGGAGGCGAGGAGTGCGGCGGGGGCGTCCGGGTGCGCCTCGTAGGACAGCCGGAGCACGCCGCGGCCCTCGTCGTGGTCGCGGACGACGCCCGCGAAGGTCACGACGGCGCCGTGCGTCGGGGAGTCGACCGCCTGCTCGCACTCGTCGACGGTGATGGCCTCGGCCGCGAGCCGGGCGAGGGCGACCGGCTCAGCGGGCATGGTCGCCGCCTCCGAGCTGATCGAGGAGGTGCCCGATCACCGGGTCGAGCACGTCGATCCCGTCGCGGACGCCGCCGGGGGAGCCGGGGAGGTTCACCACGACGGTGCGGCCGCTGACGCCGGCGAGCCCGCGGCTGAGCACGGCGGTCGGGACGTGGGCGGCGCCCTTGGCGCGCACCGCCTCGGCGAGGCCGGGCAGGGGCCGCTCCAGGAGTGGGGCGGTCTGCTCCGGGGTGACGTCGCTCGGGGCGACGCCCGTCCCGCCGGTGGTCACGACCACGTCGACTCCGCTGCCGATCGCGTCGGCGATCGCCTCGCCCACCGCGTCGCCGTCGGCCACGACGACCACCCGGGACTCCCAGCCGCGGGTGGTGAACCAGGCCTCCAGCGCCGGTCCCGTCCGGTCCTCGTACACGCCGGAGGCGGCACGGGTGGAGGCGACGACCGCCACCGCCCGCCGCGTCACGGGGTTCCTCCGCTCGTCCACGAGCCGCTCCTCCCGCCCGCCTTCGCGAGCACACGGATGCCGGTGATCGCGGCACCGCGATCGACCGCCTTGATCATGTCGTAGACCGTGAGGGCGGCCACGCTGACCGCGGTCAGCGCCTCCATCTCGACGCCGGTGCGCCCGGTCGTGCGCACGCGCGCCTCGATCCGGACGCGGCCGTCCTGCGGCTCGAGGTCCACGTCGACGCCGTCCAGCGCCAGCGGGTGGCAGAGCGGGATGAGGGTAGAGGTCGCCTTCGCGCCGAGGATCCCGGCGATCCGCGCCACGCCGAGCGCTTCGCCCTTGGGCAGCTCGCCCTGCTCGAGGAGCCGCACCACCTCGGGTGAGGTCTCGACGTAGCCCTCGGCGACGGCGGTGCGCGCCGTGACCTCCTTCGCGCTCACATCGACCATGTGCACGGCTCCGTCGCCGCGCACATGGGTGAGCCGATCGCTCTCAGTCATCGATCCTCCAGATCTCGACCGTGTCGCCGGTCGCTGCGTGGTCCGTCCCGACGGGGACGTGGATGAGCACGGTGGAGCGGGCGTAGGACGCCAGCAGATGCGAGCCGGGCCCGCCCACCGGGTGCACGAGGCCCTCGTCGTCGAGGACTCCGCGGCGGATCTGGTGCAGGTGCGCGGGCGAATCGAGCGCCGTGCCGAGGCGCGCACGGAGCCGCGGCCGCTCGGCGGGCGTCCGTCCCGCGAGCGAGCGCAGCATGGGCCGGAGGAACACCTCGAACGAGACCAGGGCGCTCACCGGGTTCCCGGGAAGCGAGACGACCGGCAGGTGCAGCCCCTCGGCCACGCGCACGAGACCGAGGCCCTGCGGGCCGCCCGGCTGCATCTCGACGTGGCCGAACTCCGAGCCCGCCGGGGCGAGCGCGTCGCGGACGACCTCGTAGGCGCCCGCGCTGACACCGCCGACCGTGATCACCAGGTCGGCCGCGCCCGCGTGCTCCTCGAGCAGCGCCAGGAGGTCCTCGGCCCGGTCGCTCGTGCAGGCGGCGACGACGGGCAGCGCGCCCGCCTCGCGGACGGCCTCGGCCAGCAGGGCGCCGTTCGCGTCGTGGATCTGCGCCTCCTCGAGGACGGCGCCTGCGGGACGGATCTCGTTGCCGGTGGGGACGACGAGCACCCGGAGTCGCGGCAGCACCTCCGCCTCGGTCAGCCCGAGGGAGGCGAGGAGTCCGTAGTGGGCCGCGCGGAGGACCGTGCCGGCCGGGAGGGCGAGCTCGCCGCGGCGGGCGTCGCTGCCCCGGGCTCGGACGAAGGTCGCCGGCACCACCGGGTGCGCGAAGGCGACGCTGCCCGCCGCGGGGAAGCGCGGAGGATCGACGCGCTCGACCGGGACGACGGCGTCGGCCCCCTCCGGCAGCGGCGAGCCGGTCATGATCGGTGTCGCCGTGCCGGGCTCGTGCCGCGGCGCCCGGTCACCCGCGGGGATCGGCGCCGAGACGGGCAGGGCGACGGGATGCTCCGGCGCCGCCGCGTCGAGGTCGGCCGCCCGCACCGCGAAGCCGTCCATCTGCGAGTTGTCGAAGCGCGGCAGGTCGAGCGGGGAGTCGACGGAGCGGGCGAGGACCCGCCGGTCGTACGCGCCCGGATCGGCGGCGACGGCGGCCGGCTCCAAGCTCAGCGTCTCGCGGGCGCCCCGCGGGGCCAGCGGCGCGAGCAGCGCCCGCACCCGGGCGGCGTGCAGGTCGATCGAGGTCATCGTGTCCTCTCGCGAGCGGCGGAGCCCGACCGGCGGCGGGACCGAGTCCATCTTGCCGGGTCGCGCCCGGTTCCGCGGCGTAGTGTGAGCGGATGAGCACAGCACTGGGGATCCCGGGCTTCCGGCCCCGACAGCGCAGCGCGGTCCTCCCGGCCGACCGCCCCGCCACCCCGCTCCTCCTGGACACCTACGGGCGCGTCGCGGACGATCTGCGGATCTCGCTGACGGACAAGTGCAATCTGCGCTGCACCTACTGCATGCCGGCGGAGGGCCTGCCGTTCCAGCCGCCCGCGTCCCTGCTGAGCCGTGAGGAGATCCTCCGCCTCGCGCGCATCGCCGTGGAGCAGTTCGGCGTCCGCCAGATCCGCTTCACCGGCGGCGAGCCGCTCCTGCGCAAGGACCTCGTCGACATCATCCGCGACGTCGCCTCCCTCGACCCGCGCCCCGAGATCTCGCTCACCACGAACGCGATTGGCCTGTCGGGTCGGGCGGCGGCGCTCGCCGACGCCGGCCTGAACCGCGTCAACGTCTCGCTCGACTCGATCTGCGCCGAGACCTTCGCGAAGGTCACCCGTCGCCCGTTCCTCGACCGCGTGCTCGCGGGCATCGACGCGCTCGGTCCCGCCGGCCTGGACCAGACCAAGATCAACGCGGTGCTCCTGCCCGGGATCAACGACCACGAGGCCCCGGAGCTGCTCGCCTGGGCCCTCGCGGGAGGCCACCAGCTCCGCTTCATCGAGCAGATGGCGCTCGACGCCGACCACGGCTGGGACCGCGCGACCATGATCACCGCCGCGGACATCCGGGCGCTGCTCTCGGAGCGCTTCTCGC
This sequence comes from Rathayibacter sp. AY1B7, assembly GCF_002932735.1. Lineage (NCBI taxonomy): Bacteria > Bacillati > Actinomycetota > Actinomycetes > Micrococcales > Microbacteriaceae > Rathayibacter > Rathayibacter sp. AY1B7. Next base: position 108,307 of record NZ_PSWK01000008.1, on the reverse strand, counting down.
TCAGCCCGCACGCGGCCCCCCGCGACGGCGCCCCCGCCGAGCTCTTCGACGTCCGCGAGGCCGGGGGGTCCGAGGTGCTCGGCCAGGTGGGGATCATCGCGTCCGTCACCGAGAACTTCTGCGACGACTGCCGCCGCACCCGGCTCACCGCCGAGGGAGGTGTCCGCAGCTGCCTCTTCTCGAACGAGGAGACGGACCTGCTCGGCCCGATGCGCGCGGGCGCGGACGACCACGAGGTCGCCCAGCTCTGGCGCGGGGCGATGTGGGCCAAGCCCGCGGGACACGAGATGAACCGGGCGGGCTTCGTGCAGCCCGAGCGCACGATGAGCGCGATCGGCGGATGAGCATGCGGGTCCGCTACTTCGCGGCGGCCAAGGCCGCCCTCGGCCGTGGTTCCGACGAGCTCGACGAGGTGCCCGACCTGGGCGCTCTCGAGGAGAGACTCGTCGCCTCCGCGCCCTCGGCCGCCGACGTGCTCGCACGGTGCACTTACCTGGTCGACGGCGTGTCGACCGCGGACAGGGCCACGCCGCTGCGTCCCGATGCCGCGGTCGACGTCCTGCCGCCGTTCGCCGGCGGCTGACCCCGAAGAGCCCTCCGTGACGAGCCGTCCTCGACCGGACCGGTGCGTCCGCTCCGCGCGGTTCGCGGCAGGTGCGTCCGCGCTTCTGGAGGACGCTGCATCCCGAGGACGGACTGGTCCTGTCCCGCCGCACAGGGACCCGTGGGACGCCTCCCTCGGACCCGCGTGCGGCGGGGCAGGATCGGATCAGCGGCCGATCCCGTGCGTCACGGGCACAGGACGTTGGTCATCGTGTCGAGCACGTTGCGGTTCTGCACGTCGAGGAATCCGAACGCCGAGGAGACTCCGGTGGCGACCAGCACGCCGCTGACGAAGGCCCTGCCGTCCCGGGTCACGTAGGCGTCCGGCGCGAAGATGGTGGCGTCGGAGGGCACGCCGGAGGCGACGCGGATCTGCGGCTGCGTCCTGTCCGCGAACGCGCCGTACCGGACGAGAGCGCCGTTCTGGATCACGTCCACGACGTCACGGTTCTGTCGATCGCGGTAGGCGTCGGCACTGGTCACCCCGGTGGCGACCAGGATGCTGCTGTTGAAGAGGCGCCCGTCCGGCGTCAGGTGGTACGAGGGCGCCAAGGCCGTCGATCCTGCCGGAACGTTCCTGGCGTAGACCTGGTTCTTCGTGGAGGAGATGTAGCGGACGAGCTCCGAGCCGACGATCACGTCGATGACGTCGTTGTTGCTCTGGTCGCGGAAGGAGTCCGCGCTCGTCACTCCGGTGGTCACGAGGGCTCCGCCGGCGCGCCGCAGCTCGCCGTTCGGTGTGACGTAGAAGGCGGGCGCATGGACCGTCGATCCGGCCGGCACGCCGCTCCCGATGGCCTTCGGCGCGGCCTCTCCGGTCACGAAGCGGTAGAAGACGCCGTCGACGACGAAGTCGGCGACGTCGCGGTTCTGCTCGTCGCGGAAGCCCTGGACGCTGGTGACGCCGCGCGCGATCCGCCCCCCGCCGTGATAGAGCTCGCCCGACTCCGTCAGGTAGTACCGGGGTCCGACGGTCTTGGCTCCCGAGGGCACGTTGCCGTTCGACTCCGTCGTCGTCCGTCCGCCGTCGGTGACGTACCGGACGGCGGTCCCCGTGGTCGCGGTGGTGCTCGCGGTCGCCGTCGCGCCCGCGGCGCCGGAGACGGCGGAGAGGGTGATGCCGTTCTGCGCCACGTTCCCGGCCGTGACCGGGATGCTCACGCGTCCGTCCGCGCCGGTCGTCGCCCTGACGGTCTGCGCGCCGCCGCTGGTCAGGCCGGCGGGGAGAGTGATGGTGACCGTGTCGCCCGCAGCGGGAGCGCCGTTGGTCGTGGCGAGGACGGAGACCGTTCTCGTGGTGCAGGCGGGGAAGGAGTACGCCGGGGCGTCGAAGGCGAGGGTGAGGCCGGTGGACGCGGCGGCCGCGGGGGTCGCGACCGCCGCGGCGACGACGGGGACGGACCAGGCCGCACCCGACATGATCGTCCGCCGGGCGGGCCCCCCGCGGGTCGAGTCGATCCGCGGTGGGAGGGAGCGCGAGTGCGCTGCCGTCGGGTCCAGGGCGTTGGTGTCCGTCATGGTGTTCCTTTTCTTTCTTTCGTGCGAGGGGTGGTGGACGCGCCGATCCTGCCGAACGTCCGGCCTCCGGTCGACGCGGAACGGGCCGCGACGAGGTTCCATGCCCGACCGTGGACGTTCCGTCGCGCCGCCGGACCGGGGGAGCCACTCAGGGCGCCTCCTCGCCGGGAGCCCGTCCGGCGCGGGGGACGCGGCGGCGCACGTCAGCCCGCGTCGTCGATCCGGCGGAGGGTCCGCTGCATGTGGATCCGCGAGCTGAAGCCGGCCGACCGCGCCACGCGGTCCAGGTCCGTCGCCGCCCGCGGGCCGAGCTCGTCGAGGAGGCGCTGCGCCTCGAAGGCCCGCGCGCGCTCGATCCGCTGACGAGGGGTGGTGCCGGCGGCCGAGAACGCCCGGTGCAGGTGGCTGACCGACACGCCGAGACTCTCCGCGAGCGTCTCCACCGTGAAGGAGCGGTCGCGGTAGTGCCGCTCGATCAGGCGCGTGCCGTTCGCGTACACGGCGGCGGGGGACCGGTCCTCCCGGTCGGAGGAGGGCAGCAGCGCCGAGAAGGCCGAGGCCAGGAGGTGCTCGCTCGCGATCTCGAAGTGCTCGAAGGCCGCGTCCGAGGGCTCGACGCCGAAAGTGAGGACAGTGTTCGCCGCACCGGTGAGTGCGCGCCAGTAGGCCTCGGGGAGGGCGAGGACCCGGTCCGTGAGCGAGGCGAACTCGCTCGCGCGGAGCACCGAGGGGCGCAGCTGCCACTCGAAGCGCGCCCACGGACTGAGCGCCGCCGCGTACTGCACCGTCGAGGCGCGGGTCACGAGAGCGCTGCCGGCCGGGAGCCGGTGGTCGCGGCCCCGGGCGGAGAGGCGGCCGGTCCCGTCGAGGCTGAAGAGCACGCGGAGCCTTCCGGGATGGGGGAGGACCTCGAACTCCCCGGTCTGCAGCCAGGCGCGGCTGAGGCTGAGGCGCGGCGAGACGATCGCGTCGCAGACGGCACCTCGCGGCAGGGGGCGCCGCGGAATCCAGCCGAGCCGACGCAGCCGCCTCTCGGCGGGACTCCAGACCTCGGGCATCACGCCTCCGCGCCGGGGTCGAGCGGGTCGGGAGGATCGAGCAGCGCCGCCTGCCGCGCGGAGTGCGGTGAAGGCGTCGGCATGGGTGCTCTCCTCGGAACGGTGGCCGCGAGCACGCCACCGCCGATCAGCTTCGGACACTGCTCCGCCCTGATCCGCGGAGAAGGACGGATCCTCTCCGCTGCGAGCACCGAACATCCCGGGTCGCCGATCGGCAGGGCGCTGGGTGCGCCTCACCCCACCCGTTCCGCGGCGCACGCGGCCGCGGCACGGGTCACCGCTCCCGCCACGACGCCATCCCGCCGTCGAGCGAGTCGGACGCCACGCCCGCCGCCGCCGCGCGCTCCGCCGCGAGACGCGATCGGACCCCGGAGGCGCAGTGCAGCACGAGCGGACCGGCCGGCAGAGCGACGGGGTCGAAGCGCGACATCGGCATCCGCACGGCACCGGGCACCGCGACGGACCGGTCCTCGTCGTCCTCGCGGAGGTCGACGACGGTCGGGGGCGTCGGCCAGGCCAGCCGCTCCCGCAGCTCGGCCGCCGTGATCGAGCCCGCCGCGGCCCGCCGCTCCGGGACCGGCGGCACCCGCCGCTCGAGAGGGAGCTCGGCCCAGGAGGAGTCGAGGGCGTCGTGCACGAGGACGCGACCGAACAGCGGCTCGCCCGCCCCGGTCACGAGCTTCACGACCTCGGCCGCCATGGCCGAGCCGATCAGCGCGCAGAGCGCGCCCAGCACGCCCACCGTCGAGCAGCTGTCGCCCGCGTCCTCGGCCTCGGGGTGCAGCGCGCGCAGGGTCACCCCTCCGCCCGGAGCGCCGGCCCAGAAGGTCGAGAGCTGCCCGTCGAAGCCGAGCGCCGACCCCCACACGTGCGGGATCCCGGCGCGCGTCGTCGCGTCCGAGGCGAGGTAGCGCGCGCCGAAGGTGTCGAAGCCGTCGACCACGACGTCCCAGCCCGCCACCAGGGCGTCGACGTTGGCCGAGGTCAGCGACACCGGGAAGGCCCGGGCGTCGATGCCGGGGGAGAGCCGCCGCGCGGTCGCCGCCGCCGACTCCGCCTTCGACCGGCCCACCGAGGAGTCGTCGTGCGCCGTCTGCCGCGCCAGGTTCGAGAGCTCGACGACGTCGCCGTCCACGATGCCGAGCCGCCCGATCCCGGCCGCGGCGAGCGCCGTGATCACCGGCGAGCCGATGCCGCCCGCGCCGAGGATCAGCACGCGCGCGTTCCGGAGGCGCCGCTGTCCGAGCTCCCCGAGGGGCGCCAGGCGGATCTGCCGGGCGAACCGCTCGCGCTCGGCGGCGGTCAGCGGCGGTCCGGGCTCGACGAGCGGGGTCATGAGAGCTCCTTCCTCCACTGGCCCTCGTGGGCGACGGGGGTGAAGCCGACGGCCTCGTTCACGGCGAGCATCGGTCGGTTCTCCTCGGCGTTCCAGGTGTAGACGGCCCGGCAGTCCGGGGCGGTCCCCACCGCATCGCCGATCGCGGTCAGGGCGAGGAAGTCGCTCCAGCCGTCGGCGCCCACGGCCTCGGGGATCGCGAGCTCGCGGATCCGGAGCGCCGGGTCGGAGGTGCGGTTCACCACCCCAGTGTGCACGTCCCGGCGCCCGCGGCGGCCTCCTGCGCCTGTTCCGGTGCGGGATCGCGGCGGTCCGTCGGCCGGTCGGGGCTCCGCCTCCCGGCCCGGCCGCGGCCGTCGGCTACCGTGGAGGCGTTGTGGACGGGAGCGAGGCGGCCGGGTGTACCTGAAGAGCCTGACCCTCAAGGGCTTCAAGTCCTTCGCTCAGCCGACCACGTTCGCCTTCGAGCCGGGGGTCACCTGCGTCGTCGGCCCCAACGGCTCGGGCAAGAGCAACGTCGTCGACGCGCTCGCCTGGGTGATGGGGGAGCAGGGGGCGAAGACGCTCCGCGGCGGCAAGATGGAGGACGTCATCTTCGCGGGCACCTCCACCCGCGGACCCCTCGGCCGCGCCGAGGTCGCGCTCACCATCGACAACTCGGACGGCGCCCTGCCGATCGAGTACACCGAGGTGACGATCACCCGGACCCTCTTCCGCAACGGCGGCAGCGAGTACGCGATCAACGGACGCGGCTGCCGGCTGCTCGACGTGCAGGAGCTGCTGAGCGACTCCGGTCTCGGGCGCGAGATGCACGTCATCGTGGGGCAGGGACAGCTCGACGCCGTGCTGCACGCGACCCCCGAGGAGCGGCGCGGGTTCATCGAGGAGGCCGCCGGGATCCTCAAGCACCGACGCCGCAAGGAGAAGACGCTCCGCAAGCTCGAGGCGATGCAGGCGAACCTGACCCGCCTCTCCGACCTCGCGGGCGAGATCCGGCGCCAGCTCAAGCCCCTCGGGCGCCAGGCCGAGGTCGCACGGCAGGCTCAGACGATCGCCGCCGTGGTGCGCGACGCCCGGGCGCGCCTGCTCGCCGACGACGTGGTCGAGCTCCGGACCGCTCTGGACGGCTTCGCCCGCACCGAGAGCGAGCGGCACAGCGAGCGGGTGGTCCTGCAGCAGCGGCTCGAGCAGGCGACGCTCCGGCGAGCGCGGATCGAGGCGGAGGTGGTCGGCGACGCGGTCGACGACGCCCGGCGCACCTCGTTCGAGCTGGAGTCGGTGCAGGAGCGGCTGCGCAACCTCTCGGCCCTCGCCGGGCAGCGGCTCGCGATGCTCGAGCTCGAGTCCGAGCAGCCGCAGATCCAGCCGCGCGTGACGCCGGCGCAGGTGGAGGAGGCGCGGGTCGAGTTGGAGCGCCTGCGGCAGGCCGTCCTCGACGCGGAGACGGCGTGGGTCCAGGCGCAGCGCACGACCGTCGCCGCCCGCTCCGCCCTCGACGCGGTCGACGAGGAGATCGCCGCGCAGGCGGCCCTCGTCTCGCGCTACGACCTCGAGCTCTCCACCCTCTCGGGGCAGGCCGACACCGCCGCCTCCCGTCTCGCGTCCATCCGGGGCGAGGTCCTGCGCGCGCAGAACACCCTCGACGCGGCCGACCGGCGGAAGGAGGCGGCGCGGCGGGCGCTCGACGCTCTGGAGGCCGAGCTGGACGACGCGGGCCGTGGCCCCGACGGCGGCCTCGACGAGGGCTACGAGCTCGCCCAGTCCGCGGTCTCGGCCGCCGAGGCCGGAATCGAGCGGCTGCGCGAGGAGCTGCACGCCCTGGAGCGCGAGCGCGAGGCGCTGGCCGCCCGCACGGGTGCCCTGTCGCTGGCCCTCGACGTCTCGGACGGCTCGGCCGAGCTGATCGCCGCCCGGATCGAGGGGGTGCGCGGCCGGGTCGCCGAGCGGATCCAGGTGCGGCCGGGCTCCGAGGCCGCGATCGCCGCCGCCCTCGGCGCGGTCGCCGACGCCGTGCTGGTCGAGTCGACCACCCGGGCCGACGCGGCTCTGGACGCCGCGCTGGAGCGCGACCTCGGACGCGTCGAGCTGCTGGTCGCCGACGCCGCCCGGCCGTACGTCGCTCTCACCGTTCCCGAGGGGGCGGAACGCGCGGGCGACCTCGTCTCGGCGCCGGCCGGGGTCCTCTCGCTCCTCGAGCGCGTGCTCGTGGTCGAGGACCTCGCCGCGGCGCGGCGCCTGAGGGAGCGCATCGATCCGGGCACCGTCCTGGTCACCCGCGACGGCGCGACCGTCTCCGACGCCGTGCAGAGCGCCGGCTCCGGCGGGCAGCGCAGCCGGATCGAGCTCGTCTCCGAGCGCGACTCCGCCGCCGCCCGGCTGGAGGAGGTCGAGGGCGGGATCGACCGGCTCCGCTTCGAACTCGCCGAGCAGACCGGAGCGCTCCGCGGCGCGAAGGAGCAGGCCGCGAGCGCGCTCTCGGCCCTCCGCGAGCACGACGCCGCCCGTGCCGCCCACACCGAGCGGCTCGGCGGCGTGCGCGCCCAGCTCGAGGCGGCCACCGCCGAGCACGGCCGGGGCTCGAGGGCGCTGGCCGTCGCCTCGGACCGGGTCGGCGACGCCGAGCGCGCGGCCCAGGAGGCGAGGTCGGCGCTCGACGCCGCGCGCGCCAGGCCCCGGCCGGTGCTCGACGCGAGCGCGCGCGACGGTCTGCAGCGCGACGTCGACACCGCACGCGAGCGCGAGATCGAGGCGCGGCTCGGCGTCGAGACCGCCAAGGAGCGGGTGCGGGCGGAGCAGTCCCGCGGGGAGGCGCTGGCCCGCCAGCTGGCCGCCGACCGCGCCGCCGCCGACGAGGCCGCGCGCCGCGCCGTGATCCGCCGTCGCCAGCGCGACGCGGCGGCCGAGGTGACCGCCGCGCTCCCCGCCGTCCTCGCCTCCGTCGACCGCTCCGTCCAGCAGGCCCGGGCCGAGCTCGTCGCGGCCGAGGCGGCGCGCTCGCAGCAGAACGCCGAGCTGCAGGGGCTCCGCCGCGAGGAGGGGAGCGTGCGCGACCGGCTCCAGTCCGTCACCGAGAGCGTCCACGGCCTCGAGCTGCAGATCTACGAGAAGAGGCTGCAGCTCACCGGTCTGCTCGAGCGCGCCGCGTCCGAGCTCGGGCTCACCGAGGATGTGCTGGTGGAGGAGTACGGTCCCGGAGTCGGCGTCCCCGACGAGACGGACGTGGAGCAGGAGCCGCGGCCCTACCTCCGCGAGGAGCAGCGCCGCCGCCTCGAGAAGGCCGAGAAGCAGCTCGGGCAGCTGGGCCGCGTCAATCCGCTCGCGCTGGAGGAGTTCGCCGCGCTGGAGCAGCGGCACGCGTTCCTGACCGAGCAGCTGGCCGACCTCACCGGGACCCGGCGCGACCTGCTCACCATCATCGAGGAGCTCGACGAGACGATGCAGACCGTGTTCGCCTCCGCGTTCGACGACACGCAGGCGGCGTTCGCGGACGTGTTCCCCGTCCTCTTCCCCGGCGGCACCGGCAGCATCCGCCTGACCGACCCGGAGAACCTGCTCACCACCGGCATCGAGGTCGCGGTGCGGCCGGCCGGCAAGAAGATCGAGCGGCTGTCGCTCCTCTCCGGAGGGGAGCGCTCGCTCGCGGCCGTGGCGTTCATGGTCGCCATCTTCAAGTCGCGGCCGAGCCCCTTCTACATCATGGACGAGGTGGAGGCCGCCCTCGATGACGCGAATCTCGGCCGACTGCTCAGCATCTTCGAGGACCTGCGCACCTCGAGCCAGCTGATCGTCATCACCCACCAGAAGCGGACCATGGAGATCGCGGACGCCCTCTACGGCGTCTCGATGCGGCAGGACGGCGTCTCGGCCGTCGTCGGCCAGCGCGTCGCCGCGCCCCCGGCCTGAACCCGCCTCCCCGACCGCTCGGAGGCGCGCCCGCCGGTAGCCTGGACCCATGGCAGAACGCACCTCCTGGTCGCTCGGCCGCGCACTGCGCGGCCTGTTCGAGAAGCGCACGATCGACGACCAGACCTGGGACGACCTCGAGACGGCGCTGATCACCGCCGACTTCGGCCCCGACATCACCGAGGAGATCGTCGACGACCTCCGCGCCAAGGTCGCCCGCTACTCCACCACCGACCCGCGCGACCTGCAGCGGATGCTCCGCGAGTCCCTCGAGGAGCGTCTGTCGAAGTACGACACGACCCTCAAGCTCAGCGAGCGCCCCGCCGTGATCCTCGTGGTCGGCGTGAACGGCGTCGGCAAGACCACGACCATCGGCAAGTTCGCCAAGTTCCTCCGCAACTACGGCCGGAGCGTCGTGGTCGGCGCGGCCGACACTTTCCGCGCCGCGGCGGTCGACCAGCTCGCCACCTGGGCGCAGCGCGCCGACGCCCAGATCGTCCGCCCGCAGCAGGAGCGCCAGGATCCGGCGTCCGTCGCCTTCCAGACCGTGCAGTTCGCGAAGGACACCGGCGTCGAGATGGTCATCATCGACACGGCCGGCCGCCTGCACACCAAGGGCGGGCTGATGGACGAGCTCACGAAGATCAAGCGCGTCATCGAGAAGCAGGCCCCGATCTCCGAGATCCTGCTCGTGCTCGACGCGACGACCGGTCAGAACGGGCTGAGCCAGGCCGAGGCGTTCATCGAGCACGCGGGCGTCACCGGCCTGGTCATCACCAAGCTCGACGGCTCCGCGAAGGGCGGCTTCGTCCTCGCGGTCCAGGAGCGCACCGGCATCCCGATCAAGCTCGTCGGCCAGGGCGAGGGCATCGGCGACCTCACCGGCTTCACCCCCCACGTCTTCGCCCAGCAGCTCGTCAGCTGAGCGGCCCCGCCCGGGACGACGCGCCGGCGCCGTCCCGGTGGCGGGCTACACGGCCTGCGAGAAGCCCAGCGCCGCGTCTGCGAGGTGGCGCAGGTGCTCCGGGACCGGCAGCCCCTTCGACTCCATCGAGCGCGCCCAGAGCCGGCCGGCCCGGTAGGAGGAGCGGACCAGGGGCCCCGCGAGGACGCCGAGGAAGCCGATGTCCTCGGCCTCCTCCTTGATCGCCACGAACTCCTCCGGGTGCACCCAGCGGTCCACCGGCAGATGCCGCGGCGTCGGGCGGAGGTACTGCGTGATGGTCACGATGTCGGTGCCGGCGTCGTGGAGGTCCTGCAGCGCCTGCGAGATCTCCTCCCGCTCCTCGCCCATGCCGAGGATGAGGTTCGACTTCGTGATCAGCCCCGCCTCCCGGCCCTGAGTGAGCACGTCGAGCGAGCGCTCGTAGCGGAAGGCCGGCCGGATGCGCTTGAAGATCCGCGGCACCGTCTCGACGTTGTGGGCGAACACCTCCGGCTCCGCGTCGAACACCCTCTGCAGGTGCTCGGCGCGGCCGGTGAAGTCCGGGACCAGGATCTCGACCCCCGTGCCCGGAGCCTGGGCGTGGATCTGGCGGATGGTCTCGGCGTAGAGCCAGGAGCCCTCGTCCGGCAGGTCGTCGCGGGCGACTCCGGTGACGGTCGCGTAGCGGAGGTTCATCCGCGCCACGGACTCGCCGACGCGCCGGGGCTCGTCGGCGTCGTAGTCCGCGGGCTTCCCGGTGTCGATCTGGCAGAAGTCGCAGCGGCGGGTGCACTGGGCGCCCCCGATGAGGAAGGTCGCCTCTCGGTCCTCCCAGCACTCGAAGATGTTGGGGCAGCCCGCCTCCTGGCAGACGGTGTGCAGCTCCTCGCTCTTCACCAGCGACTGCAGCTGCCGGTACTCCGGGCCCATCGAGGCCTTCGTGCGGATCCACTCGGGCTTGCGCTCGATCGGCGTCTCGGCGTTGCGGATCTCCAGCCGCAGGAGCTTGCGGCCGCCGGCCTCGGCGCTCACGCGGCGACCTCCTCGATGCGGGCGGAGAAGGCGGGGGCCGCCTCCGAGAAGCGCGCCGCCACCCGCGCCCGCACCGCCTCCATGGGCGGAGCCTCGCCGCGCTCGCGCTCGAGCGTGGTCACCCCGGCGTCGGCGATGCCGCAGGCGACGATGCGGGCGTAGGGCTCGAGGCTGTTCGAGACGTTGAGGGCGAAGCCGTGCATCGTCACGCCCGAGGCGACGCGGATGCCGATCGCGGCGATCTTGTCGGCGCCGCCGTCCCTCGGGATCCACACTCCCGAGCGCCCGTCGACGCGCCGCCCCTGCACGCCCAGGTCGTCGAGAGCGGCGATCAGCACGCCCTCCAGCGAGCGGACGTAGGCGACCACGTCGACGGGCTCGCCGAGCCGCACGATCGGGTAGCCGACGAGCTGGCCCGGGCCGTGCCAGGTGATCCGCCCTCCGCGGTCGACGTCGACCACGGGCGAGCCGTCGTCCGGGCGCTCGTGCGCCTCGGTGCGCTTGCCGGCGGTGTAGACGGAGGAGTGCTCGCAGAGCACGAGGGTGTCCGGCCTCGAGCCCGCCACCACCTCGGCGTGCAGGCGGCGCTGCAGCTCCCAGCCGTCGGAGTAGTCCAGGGGGTCCGCGGAGTCGCCCGCCACCAGTGTCTCGATCACCGGGCCACCCTAGCCCTGTTCTTGGACCCGGACCAGTTAATCCGCTCCGTGGTGATCGCGCCTATCGTGAGCGGATCGGCGGCCCCGCCCGCCGACCCTCCGGGCCTCCGGTAGAATTCCGGGCATCATGGCTACTTTCGGCACCCTCTCCGATCGACTCGTCGAGACCTTCAAGAACCTCCGCACGAAGGGCAAGCTCTCCGCGTCGGACGTCGACGGCACCGTCCGCGAGATCCGGCGGGCCCTCCTCGACGCCGACGTGGCGCTGGAGGTCGTGAAGGAGTTCACCGGCAAGGTGCGCGAGCGCGCCCTCGGCGACGAGGTCAACAAGGCGCTCAATCCGGCCCAGCAGGTCGTCCAGATCGTCAACGAGGAGCTCGTCGCGATCCTCGGCGGACAGTCGCGCCGGCTCGAGTTCGCCAAGCGCCCGCCGACCGTCATCATGCTCGCCGGCCTCCAGGGCGCGGGCAAGACGACCCTCGCGGGCAAGCTCGGCAAGTACCTCGGCAAGGACGGCCACACCCCGCTGCTCGTCGCGGCCGACCTCCAGCGCCCCAACGCCGTTCAGCAGCTGCAGGTCGTCGGCGAGCAGGCCGGAGTCGCGGTCTACGCGCCGGAGCCGGGCAACGGCGTCGGCAACCCGGTCAAGGTCGCCCAGAACGCGATCCGCTTCGCGACCGACAAGCAGTACGACACGGTCATCATCGACACGGCCGGACGCCTCGGCGTCGACGCCGACATGATGAAGCAGGCCGCCGACATCCGCCGCGTCACGAACCCCGACGAGGTCCTGTTCGTCATCGACGCGATGATCGGCCAGGACGCGGTCGCGACCGCCAAGGCCTTCCAGGAGGGCGTCGACTTCACCGGCGTCGTCCTCTCCAAGCTCGACGGCGACGCCCGCGGAGGCGCGGCGCTCTCGGTCGCCTCGCTCACCGGCCGCCCGATCCTCTTCGCCTCCACGGGCGAGTCGCTCGACGACTTCGAGCAGTTCCACCCCGACCGCATGGCGAGCCGCATCCTCGACCTCGGCGACGTGCTGACGCTCATCGAGCAGGCCCAGTCCGCGTTCGACGAGGACGAGGCGCGGAAGATCGCCGAGAAGATCATGGGGGACACGTTCACCCTCGACGACTTCCTCGGCCAGATGCAGCAGCTGCGCAACATGGGCTCGATCAAGAAGATGATCGGCATGCTGCCCGGCGCGAAGGGCATGCGAGAGCAGCTCGACCAGTTCGACGAGCGCGAGATCGTGCGCACCGAGGCGATCATCCAGTCGATGACGAAGGCGGAGCGGGTCAACCCGAAGCTGCTCAACGGCTCGCGGCGCCTGCGCATCGCCCGCGGCTCCGGCATGACGGTCACGGACGTCAACCAGCTCGTCCAGCGCTTCGAGCAGGCCGCCAAGATGATGAAGACGGTCGCCAAGGGCGGCATGCCCTCGGTCCCCGGGATGGGCCCGGTGCCCGGCGCCGGCTACCAGGGCCGCCCGAAGCCGCAGAAGAAGAAGAGCAGCAAGTCCGGCAACCCCGCGAAGCGCGCGGCCGAGAACGCGGCGATCACCTCCGGGCCCCGCCCGGGCGATGCGGGCGGCTCCGGCTTCGGCCTGGGCGGCGGCGCCGGCAAGGGCGCCCAGCCCACGCCGGAGGAGCTCGAGCAGCTGCAGAAGCTCCTCGGGCGATGAGGCGGGTCGCGGCCGGACGCGCGGGCGGGATCCTCGTCCTCGCGGCCGTGCTCGGGCTCACCGGCTGCGCCGAGGGCTCCGGGGTCGACGCGATGACGGCGCCCTCCCCGGAGGACCTGGTCGGCCGCTGGGTGACGGGCGTCTCCTACGACGCGCCCGACGTTCCTTTCCTCCTGATCGCGGAGGACGGGACCTGGACGGGCTCCGACGGCTGCAACGGCGCGCAGGGCGAGTGGTCGATCGACCAGGAGGGCGCCCTCACTGTCTCGGCCGGGCCGAGCACGCTGATCGCCTGCGACGGCGTCGCGCTGCCGATGATCTTCTCGGAGGCGGCGATGGCCTCGATCGACGGCGGACGGCTCCGCCTGTTCGACGAGGAGGGGGCCACCGTCGTCAAGCTCGCCCGCTCCACGAGCGACGAGGCGCCCTCGGCGTCGCCGGACCCGGCAGGGGAGTAGCGCGCCGTCCCTCCGGGGGCCGCAGCGGGGATCCCCGGGAGGCGCACCGCTCGCTAGCGTGAGGGCATGACAACCGCACACGCGCGCCCCGTCCGCATCGGCGTCCAGATCGCACCGCAGCACGTCCCCTACGAGGTCATCCGCGACACGCTCGCCGAGCTCGAGGACCTCGGCGTCGACATCGCCTTCAACTGGGACCACTTCTTCCCGCTCTCGGGAGAGCCGAACGGCCTGCACTTCGAGGGCTGGAGCATGCTCGCGGCCTGGGCCGAGCAGACCAGCCGCATCGAGTTCGGCCCGCTGGTCACCTGCAACAGCTACCGGAACCCCGACCTCCTCGCCGACATGGCGCGCACGGTCGACCACATCAGCGCCAAGGGCGCCGAGGGCCGTCTGATCTTCGGTATCGGCTCGGGCTGGTTCGAGCGCGACTACGAGGAGTACGGCTACGAGTTCGGCACTCCCGGCTCCCGCCTCGACGAGCTCTCCGAGGCGATGCCGCGCATCCGCAGCCGGTGGTCGATGCTCAACCCGGCGCCCACCCGCGACATTCCGGTGATGATCGGCGGCGGCGGCGAGAAGAAGACGCTGCGGATCGTCGCCGAGCACGCCGACATCTGGCACAGCTTCTCGGACGTCCCGACGCTCGAGCGCAAGCTCGGTGTGCTCTCGGAGTGGTGCGGCCGCGTCGACCGCGACCCGGCCGCGATCGAGATCTCGACCGGCGCGAGCGTGCGCGGCGGTGTCGGCGACGCCTCCTTCGACGTGCTCGACCAGCAGTACGACCTGGGCGCCCGCCTGTTCACGCTCGGCATCACCGGTCCGGAAATCGACCTCGCGCCCGTGCGCGACCTGCTCGGCTGGCGCGACGGCCGGAACAGCACCGCGCGCTGACCCGGCGGGGCGCCGTCACGACGGCGCCCCGCGTCGGAGTCAGGCCGCCGGCGCGTCCGTCGCCTTCTGTCCCGTCGGCACCGCCCGGGCGAGGCCGGACTTCTCGGCCGCCACCTCGAACGCGTCAGCCAGGGCGCGCTGGCCCTCGACGGTGGGATGCACGCCGTCCTCGCCGAGCAGCCCGTCCTCGCGGAGGGGGTCCGGGTACTCGAGCGCACCGCCGCCGGCGGCCGTCACGGCCTCGACCAGCGCCGCGTCGTACTCGTCGAGATCGGAGGGGCGCGGGTCGGGGCCCCAGACCGAGTCGAGCGCGATGAGCCGGGCCGAGGGCGAGGCGGACACGATCGCATCCACCGCCGGCCCGATCGCGGCGTCCACGTCCTCCGGATCCCAGCCCAGGTCGTTGCTGCTGGCGATCAGCACGATCGCATCGGGCCGGGTGTCGGCGATCTCCTCCGCGCGGTCGCCGATCGCGACGCCGCAGTCACCCGGCTCGATGAACCCGCCGCCGTCGCAGCCCAGGTTCGTGACCTCCCAGCCGAGGTCGTCGCCGACGAGAGCGGGCCAGGCCTGCTCCGGGTCGACCGTCAGACCGCGCACGATGCTGTCGCCGACGATCGTCACCCTGGAGCCGACGGGAAGAGAGCCGCCGATCGAGAGCGGCAGCGGATCGGCGGTGACGGTCGGGAGGGGAGTGGCGGTGCCGGCGGGGGACGCGGTCGCCGGGCCGGTCGTCGTCGAGGACGAGCAGCCGGCGAGACCGAGGGCCAGTGCGCCGATCGCGGCTGCGGCGAGGAGGACGGGACGCGTCATGAGCGGGGATCCCGGAGCCCGTCTCGCAGCTCGCCCGCGAGCGCCCGGACCACCGCCTTCAGGTCGCCGTCGTTCGCCGCGGCCGTCCGCAGCTGGCGCTGATAGCTCGCTCCCGCGACCAGGATCAGCTCGACGTCGCCGAGCTCCTTCACGCAGTCGAGACGCTCGGCGACCGGCGCGAGGGTGACGAGCAGGTCGCGGATGTCGTCGGTGACTAGCCGCTCCGCTCCGGCGGCGTCGAGGATGATCTCGGCGTCGAGTCCGTAGCGGGCCGCGCGCCACTTGTTCTCGCGCACGTACCAGGGCTGCATCGTCGGAAGGTCCTCGCCCGCGTCCAGCCGCGACGAGAGGTGCTCGACGAGGCACTGGATCAGCGCGGCGACCGCTCCGATCTCCTCCGCGGAGGAGAGGCCGTCGCACGCGCGCATCTCGAGGGTGCCCCACTGCGGCGAGGGGCGGATGTCCCAGCGGACCTCCGTGTGGTCGTCGATGACGCCGGTGCGCATCATGTCGTCGACGTACTCCTCGTAGTTCACCCAGGCACCGAACTGCGGAGGCAGGCCCGCCGTCGGCAGCTGCTGGAACATCAGCGCGCGGTTCGAGGCGTAGCCCGTGTCGACTCCGCCCCAGAACGGGCTCGACGCCGAGAGCGCCTGCAGGTGCGGGTAGTAGTCGAGCAGGGAGTTGAGGATCGGCAGCACCTTGTCGCGGTGCTCGACGCCGACGTGCACGTGGATGCCCCAGATCATCATGTTCCGGCCCCACCACTGGGTCCGGTCGATGAGGCGGTGGTACCGCTCCTTGTCCGTGATGGCCTGGTCGAACCACTGCGCGAACGGGTGCGTGCCCGAGCACACGAGGTCGAGTCCCATGGGGTCGGTGATCTCGCGCACCTGCCGCAGCTGATCCTGCAGGTCGGCGACCGCGTCGCGGACGGAGGTGTGCACGCCGGAGACCAGCTCGACCGTGTTGCGCAGGAGCTCGCCGGTGATGTGCGGGTGCGGGGCGCCGTCGTCGCTGCGGAGCGCCTCCAGCACCACATCGGCGACGTTGGCGAGATCGCCCGTCTGCCGGTCGACGATCGCGACCTCCCACTCGATCCCGAGCGTGGAGCGGTCTGATGCGGCGAAGCTGATCTCCATGGCGTGGTCCTCATCGGATCCGGGCGTCCGCCGATCGGGACGCGCCTCGCCATCCTGCCACCTGCGGCCGGGGCGGACGCCGAGCCCCGGCGGAGGCCTTCCGGGTCCCGCGCGGCCCGCTCCCGCGAGGGTGCCGCTGGTCGGCGGCGTGCCGGGCCCGCACCGGGGCGGTTTTTCTGGCAGAATGATCCGTCGGGTCCGAGGCGGTCGACCCTCTACTCACCGCCGACGAAACCCCCTCGAGCTTCCGCCGGGTGTGCCCCCACGCTCACGGCTCAGTTCATCCATCATCGACCGGACACCGGTCAACGACCACACAGGAGAATTGTGGCTGTCAAGATTCGTCTGAAGCGCCTCGGCAAGATCCGGGCGCCCTACTACCGCATCGTCGTCGCCGACTCGCGCACCAAGCGCGACGGCCGCGTGATCGAGGAGATCGGCAAGTACCACCCGACCGAGCAGCCCTCGTTCATCCAGGTCGACTCGGAGCGCGCGCAGTACTGGCTCGGAGTCGGCGCGCAGCCGACCGAGCAGGTCGCCGCGATCCTCAAGCTGACCGGCGACTGGGGCCGCTTCAAGGGCGACGCCGACGCCGTCAGCACCGTCCAGGTGAAGGAGCCCAAGGCTCCGTTCGTCGTCGACGCGAAGAAGAAGCCCGTCCTCAAGCCGAAGTCCGAGGCTCCGGCCAAGGCCGCCCCGGTCGAGGACACCGCCGACGAGACCTCCACCGAGGCGTAGTCAGTGCTCGCTCCCGCCGTCGAACACCTCGTCAAGGGGATCGTCGAGAACCCCGATGAGGTCAGTGTCGTGGCCACGAGCTCCCCGCGCGGAGAGGTCCTCGAGGTGCGCGTGCACCCCGAGGACCTCGGCCGCGTGATCGGACGCTCCGGTCGCACCGCCAAGGCCGTCCGCACTCTCGTCGCCGCGCTCGCCGACGGGCGCCGCGTGCGCGTCGACGTCGTCGACACCGACAAGTAGAGGTGTCGGTCACCGGACCGGGCACGACGCAGCTCCGCGTCGCCCGACTCACCAAGGCACACGGGCTCAAGGGCGCCATCAAGCTCGAGCTCTACACGGACGAGCCCGACAAGCGCTTCACCCCCGGATCCACGTTCACGCTGCAGGTCCCGCGCACCTCCGAGTGGCACGGCAAGAAGCTCGAGCTCGTCGAGCTGCGCTGGTACAACAGCCACCCCGTCGCATTCTTCCGAGGCGTCGACGACCGCAACGCCGCTGAGACCCTCCTGAAGGCGATCCTCTGGATCGACGAGGAGGTGCAGACCCAGCCGGGCGAGGACGACTCCTGGTACGACTACCAGCTGGTCGGCATGAAGGTCGTCCGCGACGGCGTCGAGGTCGGCACCGTCCGCCGCGTCGACCACTTCCCCGCGCAGGACCTGCTCATCGTCGGCACCCCCTCCGGCGAGGTGATGGTGCCGTTCGTGAACGCGATCGTCCCCTCCGTCGACGCCGCGGCCGGGATCGTCACGGTCACGCCTCCGATCGGCCTGTTCGAGGAGGCTCCCGAGGAGGAGCCCGCCACGGTCGACCTCAGCGGCGTCGACCTGGCGGACCCGGCGCTGAGCGCGCCTGCGGACGCCGACGAGCCGGACGCGTCCGCTGACGCGGACGCCGCTCTCGAGGAGCCCGCCGACGACGAGACCTCGGCCGCCTCCGACGCCGCCTCCGAGGAGGAGCCCCGGTCGTGAGGATCGACATCGTCACGATCTTCCCGGAGTTCTTCGGCGTGCTCGACATCAGCCTGCTCGGCCGTGCGCGGCAGAGCGGGCTGATCGAGCTCGGCGTGCACGACCTGCGCGACTTCACCCACGACCGCCACCGCACCGTCGACGACACGCCCTACGGCGGCGGCGCCGGCATGGTGATGCGACCGGAGCCGTGGGGCGAGGCGCTCGACACGATCCTCGACGGCGCGGACGACCCCGTCGTGATCTTCCCGTCGCCCGCGGGCGAGCTGTTCACCCAGGCGACCGCCCGCGAGCTCGCGGAGGAGTCCACCCTCGTCTTCGGCTGCGGCCGCTACGAGGGCATCGACCAGCGCGTCGTGGACCACACCGCCGAGCGCGCGCGGGTCCGGCTGATCAGCCTCGGCGACTACGTCCTCAACGGAGGAGAGGTCGCCGTGATGGCGATGATCGAGGCCGTCGGACGCCTGGTCCCGGGCGTGGTCGGCAATCCGGCGAGCCTGGTCGAGGAGAGCCACTCCGACGGGCTGCTCGAGTACCCGAGCTACACCAAGCCGGCCTCCTGGCGCGGCCTCGACGTCCCTCCGGTGCTCCTCAGCGGCAACCACGGGGCGATCGCCGCCTGGCGCCACGAGCAGAGCGTCGAGCGCACGCGCCGCGTCCGCCCCGAACTGCTTCCCTAGCCCCGCGCCGCACGGTCACCGGGCCGCGAGGGCCAGGTGCCGGTCGCGGAGGGCGAGGAAGAGGGGGAACGCGAACGCGAGGGCGACCAGCGGCGCGAGCAGCACCAGGATCCACACGCGGCGCATCCCGATCCGGCGGCCCTCCACCACCATGAAGGCGACGGCCGCGATCGCGACGACCAGCAGGTCGGTCGAGAACGACGACACCCACGGCCCGCCCGCGGCGAGGCCGGCGAGGACGTCCGCGCCCTCCTGCATCGCCCTCACGTTCCAGGTCCAGGTCCCGATCAGCCCGGCGAGGGCGAGGACGAGGTAGACGATCCCGAGCGGCGTCCAGCCGCGGTGCAGCCTGCTCATGCGCGGGCCTCCGTTCGTGCGAGGGTGAGGATCGTCCCTCCGGCGAGGGCGATCACGGCCACAGTAGCGACGGCGAGGGTCAGCGCGTCCGGTGCGGTCAGCGCCTGTCCGCGCAGCGCCTGCCAGCAGGTGAGGGCCACCGCGGCCGCCCAGCCCGCCGAGGCCAGGGCGACGAGCCGCAGCCGGGTGGATCCGGGGCGAAGGACGGGGATCCGGGCTGCCAGCCGTCCGAGCAGCAGCGCGAGCAGCGGGAGCCCCTGCAGAGCGTGCATCCCGACGAAGTGCGGGATGCGCAGATCGCCCCCCGTGGTGCTCCAGCCCAGGAGGGGGAGGCTGGGTCCGCCGTCCGCGACTCCGACGGCGTGCGCACCGACGACGCCCTGGTAGTCGCTGATCTGGCCGGGCGAGGGCCCCGTCATCAGGAACGCGAGGGCCATCCCGACGAGCCCGATCACGAGTCCGGCGCGGACGGCGAGCGTCAGCGCAGGGTCGCCGAGCGGCACCCGCGCTAGGAGGGCGGCGAGGACCAGCGTCGCCAGCCAGACCACCATGATCGAGACGGCCATCGAGGCCCAGAGCGCGGCGTGCAGGGGAGTGGAGACGTCGAAGTGGCTGCGCTCGCCGACCAGGGCGGCGCCTCCGATCACGACCATCTCGACCGCCAGACCGACCGCCGCGACCGTGCCCAGCGCTCGGGCGAGGCGGCGCCGGCGGGGCACGAGCCCGATCAGCCAGGCGAGCGTCACGGCGTACAGCGCGATCGAGAGGCAGAACTTCAGCGGCTTGCCCCAGAGCGGCTGTCCGCCGAGCTCGCGGGGATCGACGACCAGCGCGATCGCGCAGAGGAGGGCGCCGACCGCCATCGCGCCAGCGAGCACCAGGAGCGGCCGGTGCGGAGCAGCTGAGGCCGTGCGCGCGGGCGTCTCGGTCGCGGCGCTCATCGGGGCACCTCCGTCGAGCCGAAGCGGCTCTGCGTCTCGCGCGCCTGGGCGACGCGCCGGAGCGACTGCAGCACCACGTCTCCGAGCGCGGTGCCGACGGCGGCGACGGCAGCCTGCTCGCTCACGCTCTCACGGGCCTGCAGTTCGTCGAGGTCGGCGGAGGCGACGAGGGCGGCGGCGCGGGCGTAGGCCTCGAGCCAGCCGGCGCTCATCGGTCCGGTGGAGAGCTCGAGCGCGTCGAGCGCCCGTGCCGCCGTCGCGACGGCAGGGTGGCCGCAGTGGTCGGAGCCCGCGGCCTCGGCGATCCGCCGCGTCGACGCCTCGGTGGCGGACGCGGTCGAGTCGGTGCTCACGGAGACCACGTCCTGCGCCACCTCGAACGCTGCTGTCGGACCGACGCCCGCGTCGAGCGCGGCCGTGATCCGCTTCGCGCCGGCGATGCCGACGCCGCCGCTCTCGATGAGCGCCCGGAGCAGCGTCAGGCGGGCGACATGGGCGTCCCCGTACTCCGCCCGCTGGGGGCCGGCGGCGTCGCCCGGCGGCAGCAGCCCCTCCCGGATGTAGTACTTGATCGTGGGCAGGCTGACGCCGCTGCTGCGGCTGAGCTCCGAGATTCGCACGTGGACAGTATCGCTATCCGATAGCGGTACTGTCCATCTTTAGTCAGTCCCGCGCGGAGAGGACGATGTTCCCCGTCTCGGTGATGGCGATCGTGTGCTCCATGTGGGCGCCGCGCGAGCCGTCGCGGCTGCGGAGGGTCCAGCCGTCCTTGTCCGTGTAGATCTCGTCGGTCGTCTGCAGGAACCACGGCTCGATCGCGACGACGAGGCCCGGGCGGAGCGGGTAGCCGCGGCCGGCGCGTCCGTCGTTGGGGATGTGCGGATCGCCGTGCATCGTGCGGCCGACGCCGTGGCCGCCGAAGTCGGTGTTGATGGACAGGCCCTCGGCGTGTGCGACGGCCGCGATGGCCGCGGAGATGTCGCCGATCTTCTTCCCGGGCTGCGCGGCGGCGATGCCGGCCTCGAGCGCGCGTGTGGTGGTGTCGATGAGGGCGAGGTCCTCCTCGCGCGGCGTCCCGACCACGACGCTGATGGCCGAGTCGGCGACCCAGCCGTTCACGGAGGCGGCGAAGTCGAGGGTGAGCAGGTCGCCGTCCTTCAGCCGGTAGTCGAAGGGCAGGCCGTGCAGCACCGCGTCGTTGACGGAGGTGCAGATGACCTTGCCGAAGGGGCTCGCGCCGAAGGAGGGGTGGTAGTCGATGTAGCAGGACTCGGCGCCGGCCGCGCGGATCATGTCGTGGGCGAGCCGGTCGAGCTCCAGCAGGTTCACGCCGACCGCGGCGGCAGCGGAGGTGGCCTTCAGTACCTCGCCGACGAAGCGGCCGGCGGGACGCATCTCCTCGATCTCGGCGGGGGTGCGTAGCTCGATCATCCTGATCCTCTCGGGGTCCGCTGAGCCGTCGCTCAGCGGTGGTGGGTACGGTCGGTGCATGCGCACGCGACGGGCATTCGGTTCCTGGCAGTTCCCGGCGGCGATCGTGCTGCCCTTGTGGATCCTCCTCGGCTACGGGGTCTTCGGAGGATCGAGCGGCTGGACCGTGCTCGGCCTGGTGATCGCCCTCCCCATTCTGGCGGTCGCGCTGGCGGCTGTGGCCGCGATCGTCGCATTCCGGGTGACCGTTCGGCCCACGCGCACTCCCGCGTGGGGCGACGTGGCCGTGGTCGGCGCCTGGCACCTCTCCCTGATCGCCTTCGGCTTCTTCCCGCCCGGCGCCTGGGCGCTGGGCCTGCTCTCGGTGGTCCTCGGAGTGGCGGCCTTCTGGCACTCGGGGTGGCGGTTCCTCGCCGACGCGAGGGCCACTCTCCTCGCCTTCTCGGAGGCGGCGTCCGTGCAGGCCGAGGGCGCTCACCGCCCGGTCGCCGGCGAGGGCTTCGATCCGGAGCGCCCGCAGGACGGGCAGACCATCGTCCTCTGAGGGGTCGGGCGTCCCGCGAGGCGCTGTCCCACTGCGAGGCCCCGCCCTGTTCCACGGCTCGGCCCTCTCGACGGATCCGCCCTCTGCGCGGCTCTGGCCTCAGGGCGCCCCTGCCCTCCTGACGGCTCTGCCCTCCTGACGACTCTGCCCTCCTCATGACTCTGCCCTCCTCATGACTCTGCCCTCCTCATCACTCTGCCCTCCTCATCACTCTGCCCTCCTAACGTCCCTGCTTTGACTCGGATCGGCGCGGCATGGCAGAATGAGCGCTTGTGCCTCGCGCAGGCTCTGCCACAGGGGAGCCGCGACGACGTGGGCACGACCGACTTCCATCAACGAAACGGTGTTCGACCTGTGGCGGGCACGGAGAGCGATACAGCATGCACATCCTCGATTCCGTCGATGCGGCGTCCCTCCGCAGCGATGTCCCGGACTTCCGCGCCGGCGACACCGTCAAGGTCCACGTCAACATCGTCGAGGGCTCCCGCTCGCGCATCCAGGTCTTCCAGGGCGTCGTCATCGGCCGCTCCAACGAGGGCGTCCGCGAGACCTTCACCGTCCGCAAGGTGAGCTTCCAGGTCGGCGTCGAGCGCACGTTCCCCGTGCACTCGCCGGTCATCGACCACATCGAGGTCGTCACCCGCGGTGACGTCCGTCGCGCGAAGCTCTACTACCTGCGCAACCTGCGCGGCAAGAAGGCCAAGATCAAGGAGAAGCGCGACGCCTGAGCGGCATCCGCACGACTTCTCGGGAATCCCGGTCCACCTATGATGGACCGGGGTTCCTCCCTTTCTCGGGGGCGATCCGTCCGGGGAGTCCACCCGGTGATGCACAGTAGGGGCGACGGCGAGCGATGACAGACAGCACGGCCCCGGTCCGCCTCCCCGGAGGCGAGGACCACGCCCGCCACTCGGCGGATCCGTCCGAGAAGCGCCCGCGCAAGCGCCGGGGTGTCCTGCTCTTCCTCCGCGACGTGCTGATCATCTTCGTGGTCGCGGTGCTCGTCTCCTTCCTCGTGAAGACCTTCCTGATCCGCTCGTTCTACATCCCCTCCTCCTCCATGGAACAGACGCTCGTCGAGAACGACCGGATCCTCGTGAACGAGCTCGTGCCCGGAGTCGTGCCGATCTCGCGGGGCGACGTCGTCGTCTTCCGCGATCCCGGCGGATGGCTCTCGCCGAGCTCCGAGCCCTCCGTGCCGCCGTTCCAGGCCGCGGTCGACTCCGCCCTCGCGCTCGTCGGCCTCACCGCTCCCGACAGCAACGACCACCTCATCAAGCGCGTCATCGGCCTGCCGGGCGACCACGTGACCTGCTGCACACCGCTCGGCCAGGTCGAGATCAACGGCAACCCGATCGACGAGCCCTACGTGAAGCTGCCGGACGGGGTGCAGGCCGTCTCGGCCACCCCCTTCGACGTCGTCGTGCCCGAGGGCTCGCTCTGGGTGATGGGCGACAACCGCTACAACTCCGCCGACTCCCGCTACAACACCGACAAGCCGGGCGGCGGCTTCGTGCCGATCGACAACGTCGTGGGGCGCGCGATCCTCGTCACCTGGCCCGTGCAGCAGTGGGCGTGGCTCGACGACTACCCGTCGGTGTTCCGCGGAGTCGACACCGAGGCCTCCGAGGAGGGCTCGGACGACGCGCAGAGCGGGCAGGGCTAGGTGGTCGTCGCCGAGCCGACGCTGACCCAGGAGCGGCGCCTCTTCCGGCAGGGCTACGAGACGGTCATCGGCTGCGACGAGGTCGGCCGCGGCGCGATCGCCGGTCCGGTCTCGGTCGGCGTCGTGTCGATCGGCAGCCGCTGCGGGCGCTTCCCCGAGGGGCTCCGCGACTCCAAGATGCTCGCTCCCGCCCGCCGCGAGGCGCTCCTGCCGGGGGTGGCGAAGTGGGTCTCGGCCTGGGCGATCGGCGAGTCCTCGGCGGACGAGATCGACGAGACCGGGATCATCGCCGGCCTCGGCCGCGCCGCATCGAGGGGCATCGAGCGCCTCGCCGACCAGGGCGTCGACCTCGCCACCGCCGTCGTCCTCCTCGACGGCGCTCACGACTGGCTGACGCCCGCGCTGAGTGAGTGGGCGGCCGAGTTGACGATCATCACCCGCGTGAAGGCCGACCGCGACTGCGCCGCCGTCTCCGCCGCCTCCGTGCTCGCGAAGGTGGGCCGGGACGGTCAGATGGTGCGCCACCACGACGACTTCGCCGACTACGCCTGGGACAGCAACAAGGGCTACGGCAGCGCCGCGCACTGGGCGGGCATCGAGCGGGTCGGCCCGTCCCCGCTGCACCGGGTGACCTGGCTGTCGAAGTCGCGGGAGAGCGTCGAGGAGCCGCTCCCGGCGCTCGGGCCCGTCGGCTCGGCGTAGGATTGTCCAACGATGGATGAGGACGAATTCGAGGACTACGACCGCGAGGTCGAGCTGGCACTGTACCGGGAGTACCGCGACGTCGTCTCGCAGTTCTCGTACGTCGTCGAGACCGAGCGCCGGTTCTACCTGGCGAACGAGGTCGACCTGGTCCGCCGCGACACCGAGCACGACTTCTACTTCGAGCTGACCATGCGCGACGTGTGGGTCTGGGACGTCTACCGCTCCGACCGCTTCGTGAAGTCGGTGCGCGTGCTGACCTTCAAGGACGTCAACGTCGAGGAGCTCTCCCGCAAGGAGTTCGAGCTCCCCAAGGAGCTCGCGCTCGACGAGTAGGGCGCTGTCGCGGCAGGCTCCGGACCCCTTGCTGGTCGCGTAGCCGCCTCCGACGACCCATCGAGACCCGGTGCCCGGAGCCCCACCCCGCTCCGGAGCTCTCTCGGATCCGCGGCTCCGCGGGTCTCGTCTTCAGGCAACGCGGATTCCTCCTGCTGGTCGCATAGCCGCCCCCGGCGGCGTCCGAAGACCCCGGCCCGACGTCCCTCCCCACCCGCCTCCTCGGCCCTCTTCTCCCCGGATCCCCTCCCGGCCGTCCGACGCTCCTCTCTGCTCCTGCACGCTTCCGGCAGGAGGACGCATGGACAAGGACGAACTGGGGCGGCGCGGCGAGGAGATCGCGGCGGCGCACCTGAGAGACAACGGATTCGAGATCCTCGACCGCAACTGGCGGGTCCGCGAGGGCGAGCTCGACATCGTGGCCCGCGACGGGTCGGCACTGGTCGTGGTGGAGGTGAAGACGCGCTCGTCGACGCGCTTCGGACTGCCGGTCGAGGCCATCACGCGGGCCAAGGCGCAGCGCCTGCGCCGACTCGCCTACGCCTGGGCCGACGAGCACCACGAGCGCTCCCGGCATCTGCGGATCGACGCGGTCGGCATCGTCGCGCCCGGGGGAGTCCCGTCGCAGATCCGGCACCTGCGGGCGGTGGCCTGATGGGCCTGGGAAGGACCTCGGCGGTCGGTCTCGTCGGCTTCGCGGGAGCCGTGGTCGGGGTGGAGGCGCACTCGGCCGACGGCACCCCTGGCATGGTGATCATCGGCCTGCCCGACGCCGCGCTCGCGCAGGCGAAGGAGCGGGTGCGCTCGGCGGCGATCAACTCCGGCAGCACCATCGCCGAGTACAAGATCACCGTGAACCTCTCGCCGGCCGCGATGCCCAAGCACGGCTCCGCCTTCGATCTCGCCATCGGGCTGGCCGCGCTCGCGTCGCTCCGCGAGGTCGATGCGGAGTCGGTCGCCGCGGTCGTCCACATCGGGGAGCTCGGCCTGGACGGCCGGCTGCGCTCCGTCCCGGGCGTGCTGCCCGCGGTGCTCGCGGCCGCCCGCGAGGGCAGGCGCCGCGTGATGGTCCCCGTCGAGGACCGGCTCGAGGCGGAGCTGGTCGACGGCGTCGAGGTGATCGCGGTCTCCTCGCTGGCGGCGGCCGCCGTCTGGCACGGAGCCGAGTGGGAAGTGCCGGTGCTCCCCGAGGCCGCGCCGCCGTCTGAGACGGTGTCCGAGCCGGAGGCCCGCCTCGACCTCTCCGACGTGGTGGGGAACGAGGAGGCGGCCGAGGCGATGGTCGTCGCGGCGGCGGGCGGGCACCACGTGTTCCTGCTCGGGCCTCCCGGCGCCGGGAAGACGATGCTCGCCTCGCGCTTGCCGGGCATCCTCCCCGACCTCGACGACGATGCAGCGCTCGAGGCCACCTGCATGCGCTCGCTCGTCGGAGCGCCGACCGGTGGCGCGCTGGTGCGCAGACCGCCGTTCGAGAGTCCGCACCACTCCGCCTCGTCCGCAGCGATCGTCGGCGGGGGCAGCGGCCGCATCCGGCCCGGCGCGGTCGCCCGCGCCACCCGGGGAGTGCTGTTCCTCGACGAGGCCCCCGAGTTCTCGTCCGTCGCCCTCGATGCGTTGCGCCAGCCGCTCGAATCCGGCGTGATCCGCATCCACCGCGCGAACGCCGTCGCCGAGTTCCCCGCGCGGGTGCAGCTCGTCCTCGCGGCG
Source organism: Rathayibacter sp. AY1B7 (assembly GCF_002932735.1). NCBI lineage: Bacteria > Bacillati > Actinomycetota > Actinomycetes > Micrococcales > Microbacteriaceae > Rathayibacter > Rathayibacter sp. AY1B7. The sequence goes on along the minus strand of NZ_PSWK01000008.1, from coordinate 82,212 downwards.
AACCCGTGCCCGTGCGGCCGCTTCGGCATCCCCGGAGAGACCTGCACCTGCGCTCCCTCGGTCCGCCGCCGCTATCTCGCGCGGCTCAGCGGACCGCTGCTCGACCGCGTCGACATCCGCCTGACTGTCCGCCGCATCAGCGCGGCTCAGCTGGCCGCACGTCGAGACGCGTCCGGAATGTCGACGGCGCAGGCCCGCGCCCGTGTCGCCGCGGCGCGGTCCCTCGCAGCGGCTCGCCTCGCCTCCACTCCGTGGACGCTCAACTCGGAGGTCTCCGGCGCCTGGCTGCGCTCGGACGCGGTGCGCCCGACCAGTGCCGAGTCCCGCACGCTCGACCGGGCTCTGGAGCGAGGTCTGGTGACCATGCGCGGCTACGACCGGGTCCTGCGCCTGGCCTGGACGCTCGCGGACCTCGACGCGGCCGACCGGCCGAGTGCCGCCCACCTCGCGCGCGCGCTCGTCCTCCGCGGGGGTGCCGCGTGATCCGGCCCGACGCGCTCTTCGACGCCGCGGAGCTCGACGCCGTTCGTCGACTGCTGCCGAGCGGTTCAGCCGATCAGGACTCGGCTGCCGACGGCGAGCCTTCGGGCGAGTCCGGCTGTGCTCGGAGCGCGCTCGTCGACGCTGCAGCCCGATGCGGCTGGAATTCGCTGACCGAGCCCGGCGACTCCGTCGCCGCCCTCCTCATCGAGAGGGTCGGCGCGGCCGAGGCCTTCGCCCACGTCGTGTCCTCGTCGTCCGCGGAGGAGATCCTCGCGCCCCCGCATCGCGCTCCCTCCGACGCAGGAGGCGCGGCACTCGCGCCCCTCGACTCCGAGGTCGCCGCCCTGCAGTCGGGGCTGGCGCGCTGGCGACCGCGCCTGGACCGCAGGCTGCTGTTCCGCCGGCTCGAGATCGCCGAGCGACTCGGCGCCCGGCTGCTCCTGCCCGGGGCTCCCGTGTGGCCCGAATCGCTCGACGACCTCGGGCCGCACGCGCCACTCCTGCTCTGGCTGCGCGGTGATCCCGCCGCCTTCGATCCGACGCACCGCCTCGCCCTCGTCGGCGCCCGCGCTGCCACCGGCTACGGCGAGCACGTCGCCGCCGAGCTCGCCGCGGGCGTCGCGGCGCGAGGCGTCTCCGTCGTCTCGGGCGGTGCCTTCGGGATCGACGCGGTCGCCCACCGCGCCGCCCTCGGCTCCGGAGGCCGGACGGTCGCCTTCCTCGCCGGGGGAGCGGACCGCCTCTACCCGACGGCTCACGCCGACCTCCTCCACCGCATCATCGCCACCCCCGGCTGCGCCGTCGCGACGGAGGTCCCGCCGGGCACCACGCCCACCCGCTGGCGATTCCTGCAGCGCAACCGCCTCATCGCCGCCTCCACCGTGGGCACCGTCGTCGTCGAGGCCGGCGCCCGCTCCGGATCCCTCAACACCGCCGGCCACGCGGCTGCCCTGGGCCGCCCCCTCGGTGCGGTCCCGGGCCCGGTCACCAGTGCCTCCTCCGCCGGCTGCCACCGGCTCCTCCGCGAGTACGCGGCGACCTGCGTCACCTCGCCGGCGGATGTGCTCGAACTGCTCGCTGTCGGCGACGCCGACGGATCGTGCCGAGCGCTGACCGCGGCTGAGGCGCGAGTCCTGGCCGTCGTCGAATCCGAAGGAGGCTGTGACGCCGCAACCGTCGCCGGGCTCTCCGGGGAATCGCTCGATTCGGCACTGTCGGCGCTGGGTGCGCTCCTCGCCGACGGACACGTCCGCCGTTCCGAGGACGGGGACTGGGAGCGGGCACCCGGGTGAGCGGCCCCGCCGCCGCGGCGCTGTCGGCGGTCCGCCCTACGCTGAAGGGGCATCGGCGAGGGGAGCGGCATGGACGCCACGGCAGCAGGACACGGCGGAGAGCGCCCGCAGCTCGGGCACTTCCGCGCCGCCGACAGGGTCATCGCGCATCTGAGCGACACGCACCTGCTGGCCGACGGCGCTCCGCTCTACGGGAAGGTCGACACGGTCGCCCGCCTCGCGCAGGCGGTCGGCCGGCTGGCCGAGCGCGGCGGACGCCTGGACGCGATCGTGGTGACCGGGGACGTCGCGGACCGCGGCGAGGAGGACGCCTACCGGCGCGTGCGCGAGCAGCTCGACCCCGTGGGCGAGCGGTTCGGCTGCCCGATCGTCTGGGTGATGGGCAACCACGACGAGCGCGGAGCCTTCCGGCGGGTGCTCCTCGAGCAGGACCCGGCGGGCGCGGGACCCGTGGACCAGGTCGTCGACCTCGGCGGGCTCCGGCTCATCGCGCTCGACAGCGCGGTGCCCGGCTTCCACCACGGCGACCTCACCGACGCCCAGCTGGCCTGGCTGAAGGACGAGCTCGCCGCACCGGCCCCGCTGGGGACGATCCTCGCCCTGCACCACCCTCCGCTGCCCACGCCGCTCGGCGCGATGACCGTGCTCGAGCTGCGGGGGATCGACCGCCTCGAGGAGGTGGTGCGCGGTACCGACGTCCGCGCGATCCTCGGCGGCCACCTGCACTACCCCACGGCAGCGACCTTCGCGGGCGTGCCCGTGCTCGTGGCCGGCGCCACCAGCTACACGATGGATCTCGGAGCGCCCGAGCGTGAGCTCGCCGGCATCGACGGAGCGCAGAGCCTCTCGCTCGTCCACGTCCACCCGGAGACGGTGGCCGCCTCGTTCGTGCCGACGGCGCCGGCCCCGATCGCGACGCGGTTCGGCACCGACCTGATCGAACGGCTCGAGGGGCTCGACGAGCAGGGGCGCATCGACCTCTGGTCGCGGATGCCAGACGGATCATGACCGGCGAGACGCTCGCCGACTCGGTCGAGCACTTCCTCCGCTACGTCCTCGACGAGCGGTCCCTCTCGCCCGCCACCGCGAAGGGCTACCGCTCCGACCTCGCGCGCCTGATCGCCCACACGGAGGAGAAGGGGCGGCTCCTCACCGCCGAGCTCGACCTCGAGCTGCTGCGCGACTGGCTCTGGCGCGAGTCGGAGTCGGGCATCGCTCGCGCGACCCTCGCCCGGCGCACCGCAGCCGTCCGCTCCTTCTCCTCCTGGGCGCAGCGGACCGAGCGGCTTCCCCTCGACGTCGCCGCGCGCCTCAAGACGCCCAAGTCGGGACGGACACTGCCGCGGGTCCTGACGCTCCCGCAGGCGGAACAGGTGCTCGACACGGTCGCGGCGCGAGGCGCGACCGAGGACCCGGTGGCGCTGCGGGACCTCGCGATCGTCGAGCTGCTCTACGCCTCCGGCATCCGCGTCTCGGAGCTGGTCGCCGTCGACCTGGGCGACGTCGATCTCGGCCGGCTCACCGTGCTCGTCACGGGCAAGGGCGCGAAGCAGCGGGTCGTGCCGTTCGGCGTACCCGCGAAGGAGGCGCTCGTCGCCTACCTCGACCGCGCCCGTCCCGCTCTCGCCACCGGTGACGGAGGCCGCGCGCTCCTGCTCGGCCGACGGGGGGCGAGGCTCACCCCGCGCACCGTCTACGGCGTCGTGGCGAGGCTCCTCGACGGCGGGCAGGGCTCCGGACCGTCCGGTCCGCACACCCTCCGCCACACCGCGGCGACCCATCTGCTCGACGGCGGAGCCGACCTCCGCGCCGTCCAGGAGATGCTCGGCCACGCGAGCCTGGGCACCACGCAGATCTACACCCACGTCTCGACCGAGCGGATCCGCGACGCCTACCGCCTCGCCCACCCCCGCGCCTGACCGGACGCGCGAGTCGCTGGACGCACCCTTCCGCGCCACTCGCTGAACACCCTGCGCCACGTCGTCCATCGGCAGGAGCACCGCCCGGGGGATCCCGCCGAAGAACCGCATCGGCGAGACGTAGTCGCCACCCTCGCGGACGCCGAGGTGCACGCACCTCCCGTCGCAGTGGCCGCCCGCACCCACTGCTCCGACGGGCTGGCCCGCGGTGAGGACCTGCCCGGCCGTCACCGATCCGTCGACCGGCTCGACCGTCGAGACCAGACCGTCCGCGTGCACGATGCTCACCACGGACCGGTCGACCACCCTGCCCGAGAACGACACGGTGCCCGCCGCGACGGCGACCACGGGCTGCCCGGCCGCTGCCGCGAGGTCGATCCCGCGGTGCCCGGGGGCGTAGCGGTGGGCCGGCGCGCCCCACGGCTCCACGACGGAGAAGCCCGCGACGGGGGAGATCCACCGCGGGTCGGACCGGCCGGGGGACGAGGTGGCGGCGGGCGAGGCGCCGAGAGGCGCCCCGACGAGCAGAGCGGCGAGGGCGAACACGCCCGGGCGCAGGAGTCGGGATCGGAGCATGCGGCCACCCTCCTGGAGCCGGTCCGGGACCGGTGGTCGGCCGAGCGGATCAGGGGAGGAGAGCGCGACGGGCCCGGCTGTGGAGGGAGGACATCGGCCGGGGGAGAGCGCAACCCGTCCCGGCGGTGCCGCGGCGAGGAGTAACGTGCCGGTGATCCGGCTCGGGAGCGGCACCCCGCCCCCACCGGCGGCGAGAATCGGAGACGACCATGACCAGCGGACGATCTGACACGACCAGCGGGAGAGCGGACATCCCGAACCCCTCGGCGGCGAAGCTGAAGAGGAAGGTGATCGGCCTCGCGATCGCGGCGGCGGTCGGCGGCTTCCTCTTCGGCTTCGACTCGTCGGTGGTGAACGGTGCCGTGGAGGCGGTGCAGGGCGAGTTCCAGCTCTCGGCCGCGCTGATCGGCTTCGCCGTCGCCTCCGCGCTGCTCGGCTGCGCGCTCGGCGCGTACCTCGCGGGCCGCCTCGCCGACCGCTGGGGCCGCATCAAGGTCATGCTGCTCGGCGCCGGGCTCTTCTTCATCTCCTCCATCGGCGCCGGCGCGGCGTTCGCGGTCTGGGACCTCGTGCTCTGGCGCGTGGTCGGCGGCCTCGGCATCGGCATCGCCTCCGTGATCGCTCCGACCTACATCTCGGAGATCGCGCCCAAGGCCATCCGCGGAGCCCTCGCGTCGCTGCAGCAGCTGGCGATCACGCTCGGCATCTTCGCCGCCCTGCTCTCGGACACCCTCATCGCGAACGGCGCGGACGGCGCCTCCGAGCCCTTCTGGTTCGGCGTCGCCGCCTGGCGCTGGATGTTCATCGCCTGTGCCGTGCCTGCGGTCATCTACGGCCTCCTGGCCCTGACCCTGCCGGAGTCGCCCCGCTACCTCGCGACCCGCGGCCGCTCCGAGGACGCCCGCGCGGTGCTCGCGACGGTCACGCCGCGCGACGAGGTCGACGAGGCGCTCGCGGACATCCAGAAGAAGATCGACGAGGACTCCGAGAACGCGAAGCGCTCCAGCCTCCGCGGCCCCGCCCTCGGCCTGCTCCCGGTGGTCTGGGTCGGCATCCTGCTGTCGGTGTTCCAGCAGTTCGTGGGCATCAACGTGATCTTCTACTACTCCACCTCGCTCTGGAGCGCGGTCGGATTCGACGAGTCCAACTCCTTCGCGATCTCGGTCTTCACCTCGGTCGTGAACGTCGTCGTCACCTTCGTGGCGATCTTCCTGGTCGACAAGGTCGGCCGGAAGCCGCTGCTGCTGGTCGGCTCGGCCGGCATGGCCGTCTCGCTCGCGCTGATGGCCATCGCCTTCAGCCAGTCGACGATCAGCGGAGAGGACGTCTCGCTGCCCGGCGCGTGGGGGCCGATCGCCCTCGTCTCGGCGAACGCGTTCGTCGTCTTCTTCGGTGCGACCTGGGGCCCGCTGGTGTGGGTCCTCCTCGGCGAGATCTTCCCGAACCGGATCCGGGCGGCCGCCCTCGGCCTGGCGGCCTCGGCCCAGTGGATCGCGAACTTCGCCATCACGGTGACCTTCCCGATCCTCTCGCAGGACGTGTCGCTCACCCTGGCCTACGGCCTCTACGCCGCCTTCGCGGCGATCTCGTTCGTCTTCGTCTTCATGTTCGTGCCCGAGACCAAGGGCCGCTCGCTGGAGGAGATGGACACCCTGCACATCCGCACCGTGATGAAGTCGGCGCGCAAGTAGCACCGGCCTCCCGCGCCCCGACGGCCGCCCTCCCGCAGCAGCGGGGGAGGCGGCCGTCCTGGTGCTAGACTCCACGGAGCACCTCGCTCGTCGGGGTGACTACGCGCGCCCATTCGGCCTCCGCTCCCCACGGTCCCTCTCCGCTCACGCGGCCGGGGCGGGAGTGCGCCGGGCGCCAGGGCGACGTGCCGACCGGCCGTCGCAGACAACCGAACGGGAGTTCGGCGCCGTCGTGCGCCCGGGCCCCGAGACAAGGAGAACGACTCATGGCAGTCGTCACCATGCGCCAGCTGCTCGACAGCGGCGTCCACTTCGGGCACCAGACCCGTCGCTGGAACCCGAAGATGAAGCGCTTCATCCTGACCGAGCGCTCGGGCAGCTACATCATCGACCTCCAGCAGTCGCTGGCCTACATCGACAAGACCTACGACTTCGTCAAGGAGACGGTCGCCCACGGCGGCACCATCCTCTTCGTCGGCACCAAGAAGCAGGCGCAGAACGCGATCTCGGAGCAGGCGACCCGCGTCGGCCAGCCCTACGTGAACCAGCGCTGGCTCGGCGGCCTCCTGACCAACTTCCAGACGGTCTCGAAGCGCCTCGCCCGCATGAAGGAGCTGGAGGAGCTCGACTTCGACGACACGTCGAAGAGCGGCTTCACCAAGAAGGAGCTCCTCATCAAGAAGCGCGAGCTCGACAAGCTGCACAAGTCGCTCGGCGGCATCCGCAACCTCTCGAAGACGCCGTCGGCCCTCTGGGTCGTCGACACCAAGAAGGAGCACCTCGCGATCGACGAGGCCAAGAAGCTGGGCATCCCGGTCATCGGCATCCTCGACACGAACTGCGACCCGGACGAGGTCCAGTACCCGATCCCGGGCAACGACGACGCGATCCGCTCGGTGAGCCTGCTCACCCGCATCGTCGCCGACGCCGCGGCCGAGGGCCTCATCCAGCGCCACCAGAAGCCCGAGGCCGAGGGCAACGTCTCCGCCGTCGAGCCGCTGGCCGAGTGGGAGCAGGAGCTGCTCTCCACCGGTGCGCCCGCCGCCGACGTGCAGGAGCCGAACGAGCAGGCCGGCGCGGAGACCGAGAAGGTCGCCGACGCCGAGGCCGAGACCGCCGACGAGGCCGTCGTCGAGGCCGAGACCCCCGCCGCGGAGGAGGCCCCCGAGGCCGACGCCGCCGCGACCTCGACCGACGAGACCGCCACCGCCTGACACCCCGTTCCGTGACGGGGGTCGGACGCCGCACCCGCGGTCGTCCGGCCCCCGCTCGGTCGGTGCACGTTCACCACGAGTAAGAACCGCCGTCACCTCGGCGTGCTGGGCTCCTCCCGTGAGCCCGCCGCGAGTGACGGCGCCACAGGGTTTCCGAACCAAGAGGAGTTCCGAGAACATGGCAAATTTCAGCCTCGCTGACGTCAAGACGCTGCGCGAGCAGCTCGGTACCGGCATGGTCGACACGAAGAACGCGCTGGTCGAGGCCGACGGCGACCTGGACAAGGCGGTCGAGATCCTCCGCCTCAAGGGCGCCAAGGGCAACGCGAAGCGCGCCGACCGCTCGACGAGCGAGGGCCTCGTCGCCGCCGCCGTGAAGGACGGCGTCGCCACGATGATCGAGCTCGCCTGCGAGACCGACTTCGTCGCCAAGGGCACGAAGTTCATCGCCCTCGCCGACGCCGTGCTCGCCGCGGTGGTCGCTGCCGGCTCCACCACGGTCGAGGAGGCCCTCGCGGCCCCCGCCGACGGCAAGACCGTCGCCGACCTCATCAACGACGAGGCCGCGATCCTCGGCGAGAAGGTGGAGCTGCGCCGCGTGGCCTCCGTCTCGGGCGAGCACTTCGCGATCTACCTCCACAAGACGAACAAGGACCTGCCCCCGCAGGTCGGCGTGGTCGTCGGCTACGCGGGTGAGGACGCCGAGACCGCGCGCTCCGTCGCCCAGCACATCTCGTTCGCGAACCCGTCCTACCTCTCGCGCGAGGACGTGCCGCAGTCCGAGGTCGACAACGAGCGCCGCATCGTCGAGGAGATCTCGCGCGGCGAGGGCAAGCCCGAGGCCGCCCTGCCGAAGATCATCGAGGGACGCGTGAACGCGTACTTCAAGCAGGTCGCCCTGCTCGACCAGGACTACGCGAAGGACAACAAGCTGTCCGTCAGCAAGGTCCTGAGCGACGCGGGCCTGACCGTGTCGGGCTTCGCCCGTTTCAAGGTCGGCGCCTAACAGCACTGCAGGAGGGAGTCCGGGTCGTTCAGTCGACCCGGGCTCCCTTCGCTCTGCCCGGGGCGGTCCCGGGCGTGGTCGCGGGGCCCGCTCCGCGCGGGATAGGTTTGTACGGGTCTACGGGAGGAAACGTCCATGACGGAGACGGATGCGATGACGACGGGCAAGCGCCGCAGGGTGCTTCTGAAGCTGTCGGGGGAGGCGTTCGGAGCCGGCACGCTCGGCGTGAACCCGGACGTGATCAGCGCGCTGGCGCGCGAGATCGCCGATGCCGCGACCGAGGTGGAGATCTCGGTGGTCGTCGGCGGCGGCAACTTCTTCCGCGGAGCCGAGCTCTCGCAGCGCGGCATGGACCGCGGCCGGGCCGACTACATGGGCATGCTGGGCACGGTGATGAACGCCCTCGCCCTCCAGGACTTCCTCGAGCAGGCGGGCGCCGAGACGCGGGTGCAGTCCGCGATCGCGATGACGCAGGTCGCGGAGCCCTACATCCCCCGCCGGGCGATCCGGCACATGGAGAAGGGCCGCGTCGTCATCTTCGGCGCCGGCGCCGGACTCCCGTACTTCTCGACCGACACGGTCGCCGCGCAGCGCGCGCTCGAGACGCACGCCGACGTGGTCCTCGTCGCCAAGAACGGCGTGGACGGCGTGTACGACGCCGACCCGCGGACCAACCCCGACGCGAAGAAGCTCGACGCGCTGACCTACCAGGAGGCGCTCCAGCGGGGCCTCAAGGTGGTCGACTCCACCGCGTTCAGCCTCTGCATGGACAACGGCATGCCGATGCAGGTCTTCGGCATGGAGCCCTCGGGCAACGTCGCGAAGGCCATCCGCGGCGCCGAGCTCGGCACGCTCGTCTCGAACTAGACTGACCACTTCCCTCTCTTAAGGAGCTCCCTGTGATCTCGGATGTACTGGCCGACGCGAAGACCAAGATGGGCAAGGCCGTCGAGGTCGCCAAGGAGGACTTCTCCACGGTCCGGACCGGACGCGCGAACCCCGGCATGTTCCAGAAGGTGCTGGTGAGCTACTACGGCACCCCGACGCCGCTGTCGCAGCTCGCCTCGATGCAGAACCAGGAGGCCCGCACGCTCGTCTTGACGCCCTACGACAAGGGCTCGCTGCGCGACATCGAGCAGGCCATCCGGGACATGCCGAACCTCGGCGCGAACCCGACCAACGACGGCACGATCATCCGCGTGACCCTGCCGGAGCTCACCGCCGAGCGCCGCAAGGAGTTCGTCAAGATCGTCCGCACCAAGGCCGAGGACGCCAAGATCGCGGTGCGCAACATCCGCCGCAAGGGCAAGGACGACCTCGACGCGCTGAAGGGCGATATCGGCGACGACGAGCTCGCCCGCGGCGAGAAGGAGCTCGAGGCGCTCACGAAGCAGCACGTCGACGCGATCGACGAGGCGCTCAAGCGCAAGGAATCCGAACTGCTCGAGGTGTAGCGGTGCCCGAGATCCCCGAAGGACCCGAGGGCGGCGAGAAGAGACCGTCTCCGCACGTCCCGGGTGCCCGGGGATCCCGGATGGTCACCCGCGACGCACTGCGTGCGCGCGCCCAGCAGGGCCGGGCCGACGTCGAGCGCCAGCTCGAGGCGACCCGCGCCCAGCTCGAGGCGACGAACGACCGCCTGACCGCGCGCTCGGGCCGGAACCTCGTGTCGGCGACCGCGATCGGACTCCTCGGCGGCGGCGCGATGGTCGTCAGCCTTCTCCTGGTCAAGGAGCTCTTCATGGTGCTCGCGGGGGTGGTGGTGCTGCTCGCGGCGCTGGAGCTCTCGAACGCCCTGCGCCACGCCGGTCGCGACATCCCGCGCATCCCGACCGGGATCGTGGCGGTCGTCGCCGTGCCGGCCGCCTACTACGGCGGCCTCGGCGCCGCGTGGGCCACGGTCCTCGGCGGATCCGTCCTCGTCGGCCTCTGGCGGCTGGGGGAGCAGCTCTTCCGGCGCACCGCCTCCAGCCGGAGGGACCTCGCCCTCGACATCGGCCTCGGCGCGTTCGTCCAGGGCTACACGACCTTCCTCGGCGCCTTCGCGATCCGTCTCGTCGCCGAGCCCGGCGGCCAGCTCTGGGCGTTCGCGTTCCTGGTGCTCGTGATCGTCGTCGACACCGGCGCCTACGTGAGCGGACTCACCTGGGGCAAGCACCCGATGGCACCGCGTATCAGCCCGAAGAAGACCTGGGAGGGGTTCGCCGGTGCGGCCGTAGCGGGGATCGTCGTCGGCGTCCTGCTCGCCCTGCTGATGCTCGGCCAGCCCTGGTGGGTCGGTGCGGTGTTCGGGGCCGTGGTGCTGCTCACCGCGACGCTCGGCGACCTCGCCGAGTCGCTGATCAAGCGCGACATCGGCATCAAGGACATGAGCTCGTGGCTGCCCGGCCACGGGGGAGTCCTCGACCGGCTGGACTCGATCCTGCCGTCGGCCGCAGCGGCCTACGTGCTGTACTTCCTCTTCGCCCACTGAGCGCACGCCTCACCGGGGCGTGCCGATTCCGCTCCCGGCGCGCGGCTTGGCATGATGTCGGGATGACCGCTCCCTTCCCCCGAGCCCGCGAGTCCCGTCCCGGCTACGACACGGCCGAGGTCGACTCCTTCCTCGCGTCGGCGCGCGAGGCCTACTCGCAGCTCTCCGGGGGACCGGCGGACCTCCGCGCCGCCGACCTGCGCCACACCGCGTTCACCCTGCGCAAGGGCGGCTACTCCGCGCCCCACGTCGATGCGGCGCTCGAGCGCCTCGAGGACGCCTTCGCCCTGCGGGAGCGCCAGTACGCGATCGCGGCCCGGGGCGAGGAGGCGTGGCTCGCGGACGCGCGGTCGACCGCCCAGGAGATCGTGAACCGGCTGGCCCGCGCTCCCCGCGAGCGGTTCACCCGGGCCGGCGCTCTCACGACGGGCTACAACATCCGCCAGGTCGACGCCTTCGCCGACAGGATCTCCGGCTACTTCCGCGACGGATCGGTGCTGACCGTGGACGACGTGCGGACCGTCTCCTTCGCCCCGCAGCGCGGCGGGTACGCCGAGGCCCAGGTCGACCTGCTGCTCGACACGGTCGTCGACGTGATGCTGGCGGTCCGCTGACCGGAGCCGGATCTGCTGGCCGATCAGGTCATCGTCCGTTATGCTTTCGTAATCGTGGCTCAGCATCCTCAGACCTCCGTCGCCCACACGCCCGCGAACCGCACCAGCGGTCGCCCGGCGGTCCCGCACCAGACCCCGGTGCGGCGCTCCTGGGCTCGGATCCCGGTGACGGTGCTGGCCTTCACGGCCTCGATCGCGTTCGCCATGGTGAACGTCGTCGATCCGTCCAGCGGCGCGGTCGCCTCCCCCTACTACCAGGCCCCGGCGCGCTTCAACGGCGACTCCGCGCAGCGGCTCGTCGTCGCGGACGCCGTCGAGCGGACCGTCCAGCGCGACTCGTTCGGCGCCGAGGCGAAGCCGACGCCCACTCCGACCCCGACGCCCACTCCGACCGAGACTCAGACCGCTTCCGCGACCGCCGACGAGGAGGAGTCGGGCTCCGCCGAGGCCGAGACCGCTGCTCCCGTCCAGCGCGCCGCCGCTCCGGATCCCGGATCCGCGAAGGCCATCGCGTACGACATGATCGTGCAGCGCGGCTGGGCCGACAGCGAGTACGACTGCCTCGTCCTCCTCTGGAACCGCGAGTCCGGCTGGAACGTCTACGCCGAGAACAAGTCCAGCGGTGCCTACGGCATCCCGCAGGCACTCCCCGGCAGCAAGATGGCGACGGCCGGCTCCGATTGGGCGACCAACGCGAGCACCCAGATCACCTGGGGTCTCGGCTACATCTCCGGCCGCTACGGCTCGCCCTGCGGCGCCTGGGCCCACTCCGAGTCGGTCGGCTGGTACTGATCGTTCTCCTCCGCTCGGCACAGCGTCCGGCGGGCTGAGGCTCTCGCTACCCTGGTGCCGTGGATTACGCGCTGCTCGGGGTCGTCGGGATCATCACGGTCGTCACCGTCGCGCGGTTCTCGAGCCGCCTCGGGATCGCCGCACCACTGCTCCTGGTCGTCATCGGGATCGGCGCGTCCTATCTCCCCGGGGTCCCGGACATCGAGGTCGAGCCTGAGCTGATCCTCGCGGGCGTGCTGCCGCCGCTGCTGTACTCGGCCGCGATCCAGGTGCCCCTCACCGACTTCCGGCGGAACCTGCGCTCGATCTTCGGGCTCTCGGTGCTGCTGGTCGTCGTGACCGCCCTCGTGGTCGGCGGCTTCCTCTACCTCGTGTTCCCCGATCTGAGCCTGCCCGCAGCGATCGCTCTGGGCGCCGTCGTGAGCCCGACCGACGCGGTGGCCGCGACCTCGATCGGCAAGAAGCTCGGACTCCCGCCCCGCCTGGTGACGGTGCTCGAGGGCGAGAGCCTCGTGAACGACGCGTCGGCGCTGGTGCTGCTGCGCGCCGCGACGGCTGCGGCGGCCGTGGTCGGCGCCTCCGTCACGACCGACGCGATCGACGTGGGCGAGGTGGGGGTCCTCTTCGTCTACTCCGTCCTGATGGCGATCGTCCTCGGACTGGTGATGGGCGTGCTCACCGTCTTCGTGCGCTCGAAGCTGCGGGACCCGGTGCTCGACACCGCCGTGTCCTTCGCCGTGCCGTTCCTGGCCTACATCCCGGCCGAGGAGCTGGGCGCGTCCGGGGTGCTCGCCGTCGTGGTCACCGGGATCTACACGGGGCACAACAGCGCGCGCTTCCTCTCGCCGCAGTCGCGGATCAGCGAGCGGGTGAACTGGCGGACGGCGCAGTTCCTGCTCGAGAACGGCGTCTTCCTGCTCATGGGCGCCGAGATCAAGGCGATCGTCTCCGGGGTCGTGGACCCGGGCGAGTTCGGAGTGGGCACCGCGGTGCTGCTGGGTCTGGCCACCGTGGTCATCCTGATCGTGCTGCGGGCCCTCTTCGTGTGGCCGCTGCTCCTGTGGCTGCGCAGCTCCGGTCGGCGGGCGGAGCGGATCAACCGGCGGCTGGCGGTGGGCCTCATGCGACTGCGCAACAGCGCCACCAGCGACGAGCGCTTCCGGCGGCGGCAGGTGAGAGCGGAGCGGCTCTACCTCCGGCGCGAGACCGATCTGGCCGCGACCACGAGCGAGGCGTTCGGCTGGCGCGGAGGAGTCGTCCTGTCCTGGTCCGGGATGCGCGGCGTGGTCACGCTCGCCGCGGCCCAGTCGCTGCCGGACGAGACTCCCTACCGCTCCCAGCTGATCCTGATCGCCTTCACCGTCGCCGTCGTGACGCTACTCCTGCAGGGTGCGACGCTCCCCGCGCTGATCCGGCTCACCGGCATCCAGGGCACCGACGGAGAGGCCGACCGCCGCGAGCTCGCGACGCTGCTCGACGAGGTCGCGGCCACGGGCATCCAGGCCCTCCCCGAGGCGGTGGCGGAGCTGCCCGACGGCGAGGCGGGCGAGCGCGTCCTCGAGCGCGTGCGCCGCGACACTCTCACCCGCTCGCAGGTGGCGTGGGAACAGGTCGGCCGCGCGGAGGATGCGCCACTCGGCCCGCACGCGCAGTACCTGCGGCTGCGCCGAGCGGTCCTGCTCGCCGAGCGGGAGGCACTGCTGGACGCCCGGGGGCGCGGGGTCTACTCCTCGCGGACGCTGCGGCGGGCGCAGCTGATGCTCGACGCCGAGGAGACCCGGCTCGAGATGGACGACAGCTCCCACTGACGGAAGGGGCACGGCGGCGGCCTCCTAGACTGGGGGGATGCCGCGCAGCAACAGACCCCGGGGCGGCCGCCGTGACGACGACGACGAGCAGCGCGACCTGTCGCAGATGCTCGCCGGATTCCGGCGCACCGAGACCCACGCCGGCCGGGAGTGGAACGTCCAGCCCGTCTCCGCAGCGCGGGCCGTGAAGAACTACCTCTGCCCGGGCTGCGGGCTCACCATCGACATCGGCCAGCCGCACCTGGTCACCTGGCGGGCCGACGGCGCGCTCGGCGACGCGGCCGACCTGGCCGGCCGCCGCCACTGGCATACGCACTGCTGGAGAATCCGAGGAGCACGATGACCCACGAGATCCGCGGAGGCGTCGTCCTCCCCGCCCGTCGCGAGGACATCGAGCTGCACACGGCCGACGGGCTGACCCTTGTCGGGGAGCTCGCGCTGCCCCTGGAGCGCGAGCCGGTCGCTACCCTGGTCACCCTGCATCCACTGCCCACACACGGCGGCTTCATGGACTCGCACATCCTGCGGAAGGCCGCCGCCCGCCTGCCCGCGCTCGCCGACCTGGCGGTCCTCCGCTTCAACACCCGCGGCACCGCGTCGCCGCGCGGCACGAGCGAGGGCGCGTTCGGACACGGCACCGAGGAGCGCGCCGACGTCGCCGCAGCCCTGGCGCTCGTCGCGGAGCGCGGACTGCCGCACCCCTGGCTGGTCGGCTGGTCCTTCGGCACCGAGCTCGCGCTGAAGTGGGGGAGGGAGCACCCCGTCGAGGGAGCGATCCTGCTCTCGCCGCCGCTGCACCGCACGAGCGCGGAGGAGGTCGCCGCCTGGGGCGAGGACGGCCGCCCGCTCGTGGCGCTCGTCCCGGAGTTCGACGACTACCTGCGGCCGGAGGCGGCCGCCGAGCGCTTCGCGAGCGTGCCGCAGCTGGACCTCGTCGCTGTGGAGGGCGGGAAGCACCTCTGGGTCGGCGAGGCGCAGACCCGGCGCGTCCTTGACGAGATCGTGCGGGTGGTCGCGCCCGCCTCGTCCCCGCTGCCGACGGAGTGGGCGGGCGAGCTCGGCTGAGCCCGCCCGCGCGGCGGCCGCCTAGCGGCCGGACGAGTCGCCGTCGGAGTCGGAGCCGTCGCCGTCGCTGTCGTCCGCGAGTCCGTCGATGTGGCCGATGAGCCCGCGCAGTCCGGACACGTAGCCGGCGATCGCGTCGCGCTCGGTGCGGATCTCGTCGAGGCGCCGCTCGGCGGTGTCCATCAGCTCGCGGCTGCGGCGCTCAGCGTCCGCGACGAGCTTCTGCGCCTGGTCGCGCCCGTCGTCGAGGAGGGCGTCGGAGTCGTCCTGGGCCTTCCGGCGCAGTCGCGTCGTGTCGTCGAGGGCGTCGCTGCGGAGGGCGTCCGCCTCGAGGCGCTTGTCGTTCGCACGTCGGATGGCGTCGGCGAGCTGCAGGTTCGACTCGTCGAGGTAGCGCTGGGTCTGCGCGACGGCCTCCTGGTGGCGGAGCAGGTCGTCGCGGTCGGCCTCCTCGCGGCGCGCGGCGAGCTCGACCACCAGGTCGATCCGGGCCTGCTCGACCTCGCGCGAGAGCGCAGCGGCCTCGTCGGCGGACGCGGCGCGCAGGCCCGCCAGCTCGGCGTCGAGCACGGCGACGGCCTCGGCGC
Organism: Rathayibacter sp. AY1B7; assembly: GCF_002932735.1. NCBI lineage: Bacteria > Bacillati > Actinomycetota > Actinomycetes > Micrococcales > Microbacteriaceae > Rathayibacter > Rathayibacter sp. AY1B7. The sequence continues at coordinate 66,692 of NZ_PSWK01000008.1, read as the reverse complement.
GCTCCTGGGTGAGCCGGGTGCGCTGGTCGGCGATCTCGCGGGCGCCCTCGGCGCGGGTGGCGGCGACCTCGGCGTCGAGCGCGGCGCGGGTCGAGAGCACCTCGGCCTCGACCGCCGCGCGAGCCTGGGCGACCTCGGCCTCGACGGCCGCCCGGAGCCGGTCGACCTCGGAGGCGACCTCGGCCCGCAGGAGCTCGTTGGCCTGGGCGAGGCGAGCGGCCTCGGCGCGGGCGACCTCGATCTCGCGGGCGGCGACGGCGCGCATCTCCGCAGCCTCGCGCTCGGCCTCGGAGCGGATCGCGGCGGCCTCGCGCTTCGCGGTGGCGCGGGTCTCGGCGGCCTCGGTCGCCACGGTGCCGCGGATCGCGGCGGCCTCGCGGACGGCGTCCTGGGTCATCACGTCGCGGTCGTCGGCGGCCTTGCCGAGCGTCGCCGCGGCCTGCGCCTCGGACTCGTCGCGGGTCCGGTCCGCACGGCGGCGCGCCTCGGTCACCAGGCGCTCGGCCTCGTCGCGCGCCTCCTGGAGGATGCGGTCGCCGTCGTCGCGGGTGGATCGGCGGAGGGCGGAAGCGTCGTTCTCGGCCTGGGCGATGATCCGCTCGGACTGCTCCTCGGCCACGCGCAGGGTGTGCTCGAGCTTGGCGCCCAGGCCGGCGTAGGTGGGAGTGCCGACCTGCTGCAGCTCCTTCTCGAGGCCCTCGATCCGGGAGGACAGGCGCTTCACCTCGCGGCCGCTCTCGGCCGCCTGGGTGTTCGAGTGGATGAGCTCGCGGCGCAGGCCCTGGACGGCCTTGTCGACCTCGTCCCGGTCGTAGCCACGGAACACCTGGGTGAATTCGGCCTCGTCGTTCGCCACGTCGTCTCCTTCAGAGCAGGACCGCGGTGGGGCTCGCGGCACTGGGAAAGTGTATTCAGCAGGGAGGCCGCGGCCGGGGCGACACCCGCACCGCGCGCCGCTCGGGCCGCACTCTCGGCTTCTCCCGGGCATCGGAGCGAGGGCATCGGCTATCGTGGACTGTCTTTGTCTGTTGCCGTCGCGCCCCGGTCCGGCTGCGTACCCCGAGCCGGCCCCGGCCGTCACCCCGATCCGGCAACGCAGGAGGAGTTCTTTCGTGCGGTTCGTCTTCGCCATCATCGCCACCGTCATCGCTGCCGCGATGATCGTGCTCGGCATCGGTCAGCGGACGGTCTGGGCTCCTCCGGAGTCCCTCACCGCCGAGACCGCGCTCGACTCCTCCGCTCCCTACGCGGTGATCGACGGCAGCACCCTGGGCGCCAACCCGGGACGCCAGACGATCACGGTCGAGGGCAGCGGCGACCTCGTCGTCGCCTACGCCCGGACCTCCGACGTGCTGGGCTGGGTGGGCGGCTCGAGCTACGACGCCATCGGCTACGAGCGCGCCGACGACTCCCTCACCTCCGCGGAGGAGACGGGGGAGCGCGTCCAGCTCTCCTCCGACGTCGAGACCCCCGACGCGGCGGTCGTCGATCCGCGCGGCTCCGACCTCTGGCTCGAGGAGTTCGAGGGGAGCGGCAGCGTGACCCTGGCGCTCGACGTGCCGGAGGACGTCTCCATCCTCATCGCGAGCGACGGCACCGCGCCGGCAGCCGACTCCGTGCGCGTCAGCTGGCCCGTGGACACCGCGACGCCCCTCGCCGGCCCGCTGCTGCTCGGAGGAGCCGTGTTCCTCCTCCTCGGCCTCGTCCTCTACATCTGGGCCTTCGTCCACCTGCGCCGCCAGCACGGCCCGCGCCGGAAGGGACCGCAGGGCCGGATCCCCCGCGGCGCCCGCCGCCCCCGGCCGCGTGCCGGGATCCAGGCCTCCACGGCGTCGCCGGCGCCCTCGCGCCGCCGGGCCGCCCTGGTGCTGCCCGTCGTCCTCGGGACGACCGTCCTGCTCTCCGGCTGCAGCTCCGACTACTGGCCTGATCTCGCCGCGGGCGCGAGCGAGGCGCCGACCGCGTCCGCCACGGCGACCGCGGGGGCAGAGCCGGTCTCGGCCGAGCCGACCCCCGTGGTCACCACGCAGCAGGCGGAGGCCGTCGTCGCCGAGGTCGCCGATGTCGCGTCGCGCGCCGACGCCGCCCGGGACGCAGGGATCCTGGCCGAGCGCTTCCAGGGCGAGGCGCTCACCGAGCGCACCACCAACTACGACGTCGTCGCCAAGGGCGGGACGATCGACCCCCCGCAGACGATCCCGGCCTCCCCGGTGAGCCTGGTGCTCCCGCAGGACACGGAGTCGTGGCCGCGTTTGGTCACCGCCGTCGTGCAGAACTCGACGGACACCACCCAGGCCCCGATCGCGCTGATGATGAGCCAGGCGAGCCCGCGCGTCGACTACAAGGTCGACTACGCCATCTCGCTCGAGGCCAACGCGCGCATCCCCGACGTCGCGCCCGTCACCGTCGGCACGTCGATCGTGGCGCCGGACTCGCGCCTGATGAAGCTCGCCCCGCAGACCGTCGGCTCCGCGTACGCCGACGTGCTCGCCAACGGCGACTCGAGCCAGTACGCCGAGCTCTTCGCGGCCGACGGCGACACCCTCCGGGGCCAGGTCGGCGTCGACAAGAAGAACGCCGACCGCGAGGCGCTGCCGGACACCGCCTCGATCGAGTTCTCGAACGCCGCCGGCACGTCGCCGACGATCGCGCTCGCGACGAACGACTCAGGGGCCCTCGTCGCGGCGAGCATCGCCGAGACGTCGACCGTCCGCCCCACTGCCGAGGGCTCGACCGTCTCGACCTCCGGCGCCTCGCAGACCCTGCTGGGCACGGACAAGTCGACGACCGGCATCGAGACCACCTACGGATATCAACTGCTGTTCTACGTACCGCCCGTCGGATCGGAGGAGAAGATCGTGATGCTCGGATGGAGCCAGGGACTCGTCTCGGTGGTGCAGCTGCCGTGAGCACCGTCCCGCCCCTGCCCGGAAACCTCCGCGGCGCCGTCGACCTCTCGTCGCTGGTGAACCGCCGCACCCCGCCCGCCGCCTCCGCCGGCGCCCCGGCCGCGCCCGCCGCTCCCGGAGGCGCGCCCGGCGCGAATCCGCTGCTGCTGACCGCCGGCGACGCCGAGTTCGACCAGGTGGTCCAGCTCTCCTCGCGCGTGCCGGTGATCGTCGACCTGCGCGGCTCCTGGTCGGACCAGAGCCAGAGCATGACCGCGCTGCTCGAGAAGGTCGTCGTCTCGTACGCCGGCGCGTTCGTGCTCGTCGGGGTCGATGTGGAGTCGAGCCCGCAGCTGGCGCAGGCGTTCCAGGTGCAGTCCGTGCCGACGGTCGCCGCGATCATCGGCGGCCGCCCGGTGCCCCTGTTCAGCGGCCTCGTCGCCGATGAGCAGCTGCGCGACCTGCTCGAGCAGGTCCTCCAGCTCGCCGCTCAGAACGGTGTGACGGGCACGGTGCCGGTGGAGAGAGCCGCTCCCGCCGAGGGCGCGGAGCCCGAGCCCGAGCCGCTGCCGCCGCACCACCAGGAGGCCTACGACGCGATCGACCGGGGCGACTACGCCGCGGCGATCACCGAGTACGAGACCGCCATCGCGCAGAACCCGCGCGACGACCTCGCGGTCGCCGGTCTCGCTCAGGTGCGGCTGCTGGCCCGCCTCCAGGGCCGCACGCTCGACGACATCCGCTCGACCGCCGCGGCCGAGCCGTCGAACCTCGACGCGCAGCTCGCCGTCGCCGACCTGGACGTCTCGGGCGGCCACGTCGAGGACGCCTTCGACCGGCTGCTCTCGATGTTCCCGCGCCTCGACGCCGAGGGGAAGGCCGCCGTCCGGGCTCGTCTCCTGGAGCTCTTCGAGATCGTCGGTCAGACCGACCCGCGCGTCAACAAGGCTCGGGCCCGGCTCACCGGCCTGCTCTACTGACGCCGGCCGGAACGCCGAGAGGCCGCCCGCTCGCGACGATCGTCGCGGCGGGCGGCCTCTTCCGTGCGGGGACCGATCAGTCGGCGGGTCGCAGGTAGAGCACGGCCAGCGGGGGCAGGACCAGCTCGGCGGAAGCCGGGCGGCCGGCCCACGGCTCCTCGCGAGCCTCGACCGCTCCGAAGTTCCCGACTCCGCTGCCGCCGTAGATCTCGGCGTCCGTGTTGACGAGCTCCTCCCAGCGGCCGGCCGTGGGCAGGCTCACGCGGTAGCCGTGCACGGGCGAACCCGAGAAGTTGGCGATGACGGCGATCGGGCGACCCTCGCTGTCCTTGCGCAGGAACGAGACGACGTTGGCCGCCGCCGCGCCGCCGTCGATCCACTCGAAGCCCGACTGCTCGTGGTCGAGCTCCCAGAGCGACGGCGAGTCGCGGTACACGCGGTTCAGCTGACCGACGAGGCTCCAGAGACCGCGGTGGCTCGGCTGATCGAGGATCCACCAGTCCAGGCCCCGCTCCTCGCTCCACTCGGAGTACTGGCCGAACTCCTGGCCCATGAAGAGCAGCTGCTTGCCGGGGTGGGCCCACATGAAGGCGAGGTAGGCGCGCACGTTCGCGAGCTGCTGCCAGTGGTCGCCCGGCATCTTCTGGATCAGCGAGCCCTTGCCGTGCACGACCTCGTCGTGGCTGATCGGCAGGACGAACTTCTCGCTGAAGGCGTAGACGAACGAGAAGGTGATCTCGCCCAGGTGGTACTGGCGCCACAGCGGATCGTTCGCCATGTAGTCGAGCGAGTCGTGCATCCAGCCCATGTTCCACTTGAGCCCGAAGCCGAGGCCGCCGGAGCTGGTGGGCTGGGTGACGCCGGGCCAGCTCGTCGACTCCTCGGCGATCATCATGATGCCGGGGTGCAGCTTGTAGGCCGTGGCGTTGACCTCCTGGAGGAAGCTGATCGCCTCGAGGTGCTCGCGTCCGCCGTACTGGTTCGGCAGCCACTCGCCCTCCTTGCGGGAGTAGTCGAGGTAGAGCATCGAGGCGACGGCGTCCACCCGCAGGGCGTCGACGTGGAACTCCTCGAGCCAGAACAGGGCGTTCGCGACGAGGAAGTTGCGCACCTGGGTGTGCCCGAAGTCGAAGACGTAGGTGCCCCAGTCCATCTGCTCGCCGCGGCGCCAGTCCGGGTGCTCGTAGAGCGGCTCGCCGTCGAAGCGGGCGAGGGCGAAGTCGTCCTTGGGGAAGTGCCCGGGCACCCAGTCGACGATGACGCCGATGCCGGCCTGGTGCAGACGGTCGATCAGGTACTTGAGGTCGTCGGCCGTGCCGAAGCGGCTCGAGGCGGCGTAGTAGCCGGTGACCTGGTAGCCCCAGGAGCCGCCGAACGGGTGCTCGGCGAGCGGCATGAACTCCACGTGCGTGAAGCCGAGCTCGGTGACGTACTCGATCAGCGGGTCCGCGAGGTCGCGGTAGCCCAGTCCCGGACGCCAGGAGCCGAGGTGCATCTCGTAGACGCTGAGCGGCTGCGTGTGCGGATCGACCGAGGCTCGCTTCTCCATCCAGCCGGAGTCGCCCCACTGGTGGTGCGAGACGGGGACCTTCGAGGCGGTCGCGGGCGGCACCTCCGTGGCGCGGGCCATCGGGTCGGCCTTGCGGACCCAGTGGCCGTCACGCGAGAGCAGGTCGAACTTGTAGGAGGCTCCGGGCTCGACGCCCGGGACGAAGATCTCCCAGACCCCGGTCGTCCCGAGGTTGCGGAGGGAGTGGCCCTCGCCGTTCCAGTCGTTGAAGTCGCCGACGACCCGAGCGGCCTGGGCGTGCGGGGCCCAGACGGCGAAGCTCGTGCCCCAGACCCCTTCGTGCTCGCGGTGGCGGGCACCGAGCGCCTCCCAGAGGCGCTCGTGGCGGCCCTCGCCGATGAGGTAGAGGTCGAAGTCGCCGACCGTCTTCGAGAAGCGGTAGGGGTCCTCCGCGGTCCATTCGCCACCGCCGCCGTAGCGGGCCTCGACGGTGTAAGCCTGCGGACCGAGGACGTGGAAGCCCTGCCAGATCCCGTCGCTGAGGTGGCTGAGCTCGACGCGGGCGCCGGTGGCGAGCACCACGGCGACCTTCTCGGCGAGCGGGCGGCGCACGCGGACGACCGTCACCGGGTCGGAGACGCCGGGGGCCGCGACGAGGTGCTGGCCCAGGACGTCGTGGGGGAGCGCGTTGCTGCCGGTGGCGAGCTGCTGCAGCACCCACTCGGGGATGTCGGGCAGCGCGATCGCCGCGGCGCCGTCGACGGGGTCCGAAGCGGAGGCGGGGTCCGCGGTCGTCTCGGCGGGGCCGGCGGTCGTCTCGACGGGAGCGGCGCTGTCCGCTGCGACGGAATCGGCGGCGTCCGTGTCGTCGGGCAGGTCGCCCTCGGCCCCGCTGCCGACCGGAGCGGACTCCGCGTCGTCGGCGTCGCGCTCGACGGTCACGGCGTCGTCGCCCGCGACCGGCTGAGGCGCCTCCGGGACCGTCTCGACCGCGTAGCTGCGCGCGTTCTCGCCGTCCGCTCCGGGGTGCTGTCGAGCGTCGGGCGCCGCGTCGGCGACGTGCGCGCCGTGGCCGGAGGTGGTCGCCGAGCTGGTGCCCGTCGTGGGGACCGTCTCGGCGTGCGCGCCGAGGCCCGCCTCCTCGGCCGGGCTCGTGCCCTCGGGGGTGGTTCCGCTCATCGCTCGTCCGCCTTCACGCTCAGGATGTGCACGGGCTCGACGAACGAGTCGAGCCGCACGTAGTCGTCGCTGCCCCAGGTCCAGACGGCGCCGGTGATCAGGTCCTCGACCTCGAAGGTCGCGCTCCAGTCGAGCCCGATCGCGGGCAGGTCGAGGTGGACCGTGGTCTCGCGGGCCGAGTGCGGGTCGGTGTTGACGACGACGATGATCGTGTCGTCGGTCCCGGTGCCCGTGAACGCGGCCTGCAGGTGCTTGGAGTAGACGAGGATCGCGTCGTCGTCGCTGCCGTGCACGTGCAGGTTCCGCAGCTGCCCGAGCGCGGGGTGCGAGCGCCGGATCTCGTTGAGGCGCGTGATGTACGGCGCCAGCGAGCGGCCCGACTCCTCGGCGCCGGCCCAGTCGCGCGTCTTGTACTCGTACTTCTCGTTGTCGATGTTCTCCTCGGCGCCGGGGCGAGCGACGTTCTCGACCAGTTCGTAGCCGGCGTAGACCCCCCACAGCGGCGACGCGGTCGCGGCCAGGGCCGCCCGCACCTTGTACGCCGAGCGGCCGCCGTACTGGAGGTACTCGGTGAGGATGTCCGGAGTGTTCACGAAGAGGTTCGGCCGCATGTAGTCGGCCGTCTCGTGGGAGATGCTCGTGAAGAACTCGCCGAGCTCCTCCTTGGTGTTGCGCCAGGTGAAGTACGAGTACGACTGCTGGAAGCCGACCTTGCCGAGTGCGCGCATGATCGCGGGGCGGGTGAACGCCTCCGCGAGGAAGACGACCTCGGGGTGCTCGGCGTTGACCTCATGGATGATCCACTCCCAGAAGTCGAGCGGCTTCGTGTGGGGGTTGTCGACGCGGAAGATGCGCACGCCCAGGTCGATCCAGTGCCGCAGGACCCGCAGCGACTCCTGACGGATGCCCTCGGGGTCGTTGTCGAAGTTGATCGGGTAGATGTCCTGGTACTTCTTCGGCGGGTTCTCGGCGTAGGCGATCGAGCCGTCGGGGAGCGTCGTGAACCACTCGGGGTGGCTGGTGACCCAGGGATGGTCGGGCGAGGCCTGCAGGGCGAAGTCGAGGGCGAGCTCGAGGCCCGCGGCCTCGACCGCGGCGTGGAAGGCGCGGAAGTCGTCCTCGGTGCCGAGGTCCGGGTGGATCGCGTCGTGGCCGCCCTCGGCCGAGCCGATCGCCCACGGCGAGCCGGGGTCGTTCTCGCCGGCGTCGAGCGTGTTGTTCGGGCCCTTGCGGAAGGAGCGGCCGATGGGGTGGATCGGCGGCAGGTAGAGCACGTCGAAGCCCATCGCCGCCACGGCGGGGAGGCGGTCGATCGCGGTGCGGAAGGATCCGCTGGTCACGGTCCCGTCCTCGTGGCGCACGGCGCCCTCGGAGCGGGGGAAGAACTCGTACCAGGCGCCGACGCCGGCGCGGGTGCGCTCGACGTGGACGGTGCGCGGCTCCGAGACGCTCGTGAGGCTCATCACCGGGCGGGCGTCGAGCGCGCCGTGGACGGCGGGATCGGTCGCCGCGGCGAGGCGCTCCTCGGCGCTCAGTGTGGTGTCACCGACGCGGGCGGCGGTGTCGGAGAGCAGGCTGCGCTCGCCCTCGGGCCGCGAGGAGTCGTCGGCGCCGCTGCGCAGCAGGCCCTCGCCGATGGCGAAGGTGACGTCGATGTCCAGGCCGGCCGGGATCTTGACCTCGGCCGTGTGGAGCCAGGTCGCCCAGTCGTCGGCGTAGGCGCGGATGCGGTAGCTCCAGTCGCCCTCCTCGTCGAGGGCCACGAGGCGCCCGTAGCGGTCGGTGCCGGTCGCGAGGAGCGACATGCGGTGCTCCGACTCGGCCCCGGACGGCGAGCTCAGCAGGAGGTCGACGCCGATGAGGTCGTGCCCCTCGCGGAAGGCCGTGGCGGCGAAGGGGACGACCTCGCCGACGAACGCCTTCGCGGGCCAGCGGTCGTCCTCGAGCCGCGGCTGCGGGTCGATGATCGGCAGGCGCTCGGCGCGGACGCGGTAGCCGCTCCCGGTCTTCGCGGGCGCCGGCGACGCGTCGGGTGCGTCCGCGGTCACCGGGGCGGCCGGAGCACTGTCGGCCGCGGGGGGAGCAGGAGTCGCCTCGGGGGCGGCGGCGGGCGCCGGAGCGGCCGTCTCGGGAGGCGCCGACGCCTCCTGGGGTGCGCGTCCGCGACCCGCTCGCCGTGCGTCCTTGCCGTTCTGAGCCTTGCCGAAAGGTATCTGAGCCACGTCACGACAGTAGCGACCGGCGGCGGCTCGCACACGACGGTTGCGCCCGCGCTCGGGCCTGTGCAAACGGACCCGGGGAGCGCGTGCCGGAGGGTCGCGGCGGGTCCGCATCCCGCCGATCCGCGGTGGTCGGGGTCCGCTAGGGTGACCGAGCGCGACCGCCCCGGTGCTCCGCGACCGGGCGCTCCGGGGTCCGCAGAGAGTCGAGGGGTGCCGTGAAGGCGATCCGCCGCTTCATCGTCCGCTCCGTCCTCCCGCCCGAGCTCTCGGCTCTGGGCGATCTGGCGGGCAATCTCCGCTGGGCCTGGCACGAGCCCGCCCGGCGCTTGTTCGAGCGGGTCGATCCGGAGCTGTGGCGGCGCGGGGGAGCGGACCCCACCGCTCTGCTCGGAGCAGTGAGCCCCGAGCGCCTCGCCGAGCTGGCGGGGGACCAGGGCTTCGTCGACGAGGCGTGGCGCCTCCGCGACGAGCTGGAGCGCTACCGCACCGAGCCGCGGTGGTACCAGTCGCTGCCGGAGTCCGCCCCGCGCTCGATCGCCTACTTCTCGCCGGAGTTCGGCATCGCGGCGGCGCTGCCCCAGTACTCCGGCGGACTCGGCATCCTCGCGGGCGACCACCTGAAGGCCTCCTCGGACCTGGGCGTGCCGCTCACCGGCGTGGGCCTCTTCTACCGGTCGGGCTACTTCTCGCAGAAGCTCTCCGCCGACGGCTGGCAGCTCGAGTCCTACCCCTCGCTCGATCCCGACGGGCTGCCGCTGCGCGTCGTCCGTCTCGCCGACGGCTCGCCCGCCCGCATCGTGCTGGCGCTCCCCGAGGGACGCGCGCTCTACGCCCGGGTCTGGCGCGCGGAGGTCGGCCGGGTGACCCTCCTCCTGCTCGACACCGACATCCCCGAGAACGAGGACTCGCTCCGCTCCGTCACCGACCGCCTCTACGGCGGCGGGGGCGAGCACCGCCTGCTGCAGGAGCTGCTGCTGGGCATCGGCGGGGTCCGCGCGCTCGAGCTCTGGGCCGAGGTCTCGGGCGGCGTCCTCCCGGAGGTGTTCCACACCAACGAGGGGCACGCCGGCTTCCAGGGGCTCGAGCGCATCTCCGGCCTGATCGGCGCGGGCCTGGACTTCGACCAGGCTCTCCAGGTGGTGCGGGCGAGCACGGTCTTCACCACGCACACTCCGGTGCCGGCGGGCATCGACCGCTTCGACCGCGGGATGATCGAGGAGTACTTCTCCACGGAGCTGCTCCCGGGCGTGCAGGTCGAGGACGTGCTCGCGCTGGGCGCCGAGCCGGGGGACTCCGGGACGGCGTTCAACATGGCGTACATGGGCCTGCGGCTCGCGCAGCGCTCCAACGGCGTCTCGACGCTGCACGGCGAGGTCAGCCGCTCGATGTTCTCGAGCCTCTGGCCCGGCTTCGAGACGGCGGAGGTGCCGATCGGCTCGGTGACGAACGGCGTCCACGCGGCCACCTGGACCGATCCGATCCTCCGGCGGCTCGCGGAGGAGCGGCTCGGCACCGACGACACGACGCGGGCCGACTGGGCCTCGGGTGCGCTCGGCGACACCGAGCTGTGGGCCGCGCGCCGGGCGATGCGGGAGCAGCTGGTGCGGGACGCCCGCCGCCGGGCCGCCCGCTCCTGGCGCGAGCAGAACCCGGGCGGCCTCCCGCCGGCCTGGCTCGACGAGCTGCTGGACCCGGACGTGCTCACCATCGGCTTCGCGCGGCGGGTGCCGACCTACAAGCGGCTGACCCTGATGCTCCACGACCCCGAGCGTCTGCGGGCGCTGCTCACCCACCCGCAGCACCCGATCCAGATCGTCATCGCGGGCAAGTCCCACCCGGCCGACGAGGAGGGGAAGCGCCTGATCCAGCGGCTCGTCCGCTTCGCGCAGGAGCCGGACGTGCGCCGCAGGATCGTCTTCCTGCCGGACTACGACATCGCGATGGCGCAGCTGCTCTACCCGGGCACCGACGTCTGGCTCAACAACCCGCTGCGCCCGCTCGAGGCGTGCGGCACCTCCGGGATGAAGGCGGCGCTCAACGGCTCGCTCAACCTCTCGATCCTCGACGGCTGGTGGAACGAGTACTTCGACGGCGAGAACGGCTGGGCGATCCCCTCCTCCGACCGCGCGCTCGACCCGGAGGCCCGCGACACGCTCGAGGCCGAGGCGCTCTACGAGCTGCTCGAGACCGAGGTCGTGCCGCGCTACTACGAGCGCGATCACGACGGCGTGCCCCGGCGGTGGGTGCGGTCGATCCGGCACACCCTCGCGACCCTCTCGCCCGAGCTCTCCGCCGAGCGGATGGTGCGCCAGTACGTCGAGGCGCTCTACTCGCCGGCCGCCGAGGCCGGGCGCGCCGTCGCCGCCGACCACTTCGAGCCGGCCAAGGAGCTGGCGACCTGGAAGCGGCGGGTCCGCGCCGGCTGGCCCGGGGTCGCGGTCGCGTCCGTCGAGTCCGGCGGGATCGACGCGGTGCCCCAGCGCGGGGACCGGCTCGCCGTGCGCGCGGGCGTGCGCCTGGGCGAGCTCTCGCCGGCGGACGTCTCGGTCGAGGTCGTCTACGGGACGACGTCCGCTGACGGCTCGCTCACCGAGGTCCGCCACCACGAGCTCGAGGTGGTCGAGGAGTCGGGTGCCGTGGTGCCGGCCGACGCGGTCGGGCGCGTGCCCTACGCCGGAGTGGTCACCCTCGACCGCAGCGGCTCCTTCGGCTACACCGTCCGCGTCGTGCCGCGGCACCCCCTCCTGGCCCGCTCCGCCGAGCTGGGCCTGGCCGCCGCCGCCGGCTGACCCCGCCCGGTCCCTCTCCGCGAGATGCCGCTCCGGTGCGCCTTCCTCGGCGTCTCGCGGACCGGGGCGGGGTCTCGCGGGAGGAGGACGGCGCCCGGAGGAGGACGGCGGGGGAGCAGGGGTCAGCGCGCGATGTCGGCGAGGAGGGCGGCCGTCGCGGCGACGAGGTCGGCGGGGGCGAGCTCGATGTCGAAGCCCCGGCGCCCGCCCGAGACGAGCACCGTGTCGTGGAGCTCGACGGTCTCGTCGATCACGGTGCGGTGCCGCGTCCTCTGCCCGAGCGGCGAGATGCCGCCGAGCACGTAGCCGGTCCGGCGCTGGGCCAGCACGGGGTCGGCCATCGCCGCCCGCCTGCCTCCGACCGCGGCCGCGAGCTCCTTCAGCCCGAGCGAGCCGGTGACGGGCACGACGCCCACCACGAGCTCGCCGTCCACGTCGACCATCAGGGTCTTGAACACGCGCTCCGGCTCGACGCCGAGCGCCTCGGCCGCCTCGAGCCCGTAGCGCGTCGTGGCCGGGTCGTGCCGGTACTGGCGGGGAGTGAAGGGGACGCCCGCCGCCGTCAGCGCGACGGTCGCCGGGGTCCCCGGCCCGCTCCTCGCCATCAGGCGTCCTGCTCGGCCGCCGGCCCGTGCGCGGCGAAGAGCTGCATCGAGGTGCCGGCCACGCGGATGACCTGCCCCGGCTCGAACGATTCGCCGTGCTCCAGCGGCTCCGGCTCCTCGCTGTTCCACAGGCGCGTGTAGCCGGTGACCCCCTCGCCGTCGGCGAGCACGACCGTGGTGTCCTGCTCGACGCCGTGCACCACCAGCAGGACACGGTCCGGCTCGCCCTCGACCGGCGTCGAGGCCGCGAGGTACTGCAGCGTCCGGTTGGCGGCGGAGGTCCAGTCGTGCTCGCTCATCCCGCGCCCGTGGGCGTCGAACCACGTCATGGTCGTGGCGCCCGGCTCGCTCGCGTCGCCGCTGCCGTAGCGGGAGGGACGCAGCGCCGGGTGCTCACGCCGCAGGCGCAGCAGGGTGCGCGTGTGCGCGCGGAGCGCGAGCTGCCAGTCGGCCAGGCCCTCCCAGCGCACCCAGGTCAGGTCCGAGTCCTGGCAGTAGGCGTTGTTGTTGCCGCGCTGGCTGCGCCCGGTCTCGTCGCCCGCCGTGATCATCGGCACGCCGGCCGACAGCAGCAGGGTGCCGAGGAGGTTCCGCATCGCCTTGCGCCGCGCCAGCGTGATCCGCTCGTCGGTGGTGGGGCCCTCGAAGCCGTGGTTGAAGGAGCGGTTGGTGTCGGCTCCGTCGCGGTTCGACTCGCCGTTGCCGATGTTGTGCTTGACGTTGTACGAGACGAGGTCCGCCAGCGTGAAGCCGTCGTGCGCGGTGACGAAGTTGACCGAAGCGAGGGGTCCCCGCTCCGCCGAGAACGTGTTGGACGAGCCCGAGAGCCGGGTCGCGAAGCCGCCGATGCCGACGGGGGCCGTGCCGGCGCGGCGGGCGTAGTCGATGTCCGAGAGCCAGAAGTTGCGGGCGCGGTCGCGGTAGCGATCGTTCCACTCCGACCACCCGGCCGGGAAGTTCCCGGTCTGCCAGCCGCCCATGCCGACGTCCCAGGGCTCGGCGATCATCTTCACGCCGGCCAGCGCCGGATCCTCGACCGCGGCCCGCAGCAGCGGGTGGTCGCTCCGGAAGTGCGCGATCTCGTCCCGGCCGAGGGTCGCGGCCAGGTCGAGCCGGAAGCCGTCGATCCCGACCTCGCCCGACCAGTAGCGCATCGAGTCCAGCGCGAGGCGCTGCGCCGCGGGCCGGCCGAAGTCGATCGTGTTCCCGCAGCCGGTGACGTCCACGTAGTGGCCCTCGGGCGTCTGGCGGTACCAGCCTGCGTCGTCGATCCCGCGCAGGCTCGACATCGGCCCGCCCGGCCCCTCCTCGGCGGTGTGGTTGTAGACCACGTCCAGGATCACCTCGAGGCCGGCCTCGTGCAGGAGCTTCACCATCCCCTTGAACTCGCGGAGCACCGCGGTCGGTCCGCCGCGCTGCGCGGTGGAGGAGGCGTACGCGGCGTGCGGGGCGAAGAAGTTCAGCGTGTTGTAGCCCCAGTAGTTGGTCAGCCCCTGCCGCAGCAGGCGCTGCTCCGACACGAACGCGTGCACGGGCAGCAGCTCGACCGCCGTCACGCCCAGCCCGAGCAGCGCCGAGACCGTCGACTCGTGCGCCAGGCCGGCGTAGGTGCCGCGCAGCTCCACGGGGAGCGCCGGGTTCAGCCGGGTCAGCCCCTTCACGTGCGCCTCGTAGATCACGGTGCGGTCCATCGGGGTGCCGGGCCGGGAGGAGGAGCCCCAGTCGAACGCGTCGTCCACGACGACCGAGCGCCACTCGTTCTCCGCCACCCGGTGCAGGCCGCGGGAGTACGGCTCCAGCAGGGCACGGCGGGGGTCGAAGCGGTGCCGGGGGCCCGTCGGCCCGTCGACGCGCAGGGCGTAGCGGCGGCCGGGGGCCAGCAGATCGGAGCGCGCGGACCAGACCGCGGCGTCGTCGCGCGCCAGCGGGACCGTGCGGGTCACCCAGGTCGGGTCCTTCTCGTCGTACAGCAGCAGATCGACGGCGCTCGCGCTCTCGGACCAGACCCGCAGCTCACCGCCCTGATCGTCCACGGTCACGCCGAGCCGGGCCAGGGGATCGTGAGAAGTCATGCGACTTACAGTAGTGACGGGCACCGGCTCCCTCCGTGCCCCCGACGCGGGACGAAGGGCTGCTGTGATCTACCTCGACCACGCCGCGACCACCCCGCTGCGCGCCTCGGCGCTCGCCGCGTTCGCGGAGGCGTCCGCCCACGGCGGCAACCCCTCCTCCGTCCACGGCTCCGGCCAGGAGGCGCGCCGCCGGCTGGAGGACGCCCGGTCGGCGCTCGCCGGGGTGCTCGGCTGCGAGCCGATCGAGGTGATCCTCACCGCCGGCGGCACCGAGGCGGTCAACCTCGGGATCAAGGGCCTCTACTGGCAGCGCCGGAGCGAGGACCCGGCCCGCGTCCGGGTCCTGGTCGCCGAGGGGGAGCACCACGCGACGCTCGACTCGGCCGCCTGGCTCGCCGAGCACGAGGGCGCCGTCCTCGAGTGGCTGCCGCTCGACGACGAGGGCACCCTGCAGCCGGAGGCGCTCGCCGCGGCGCTGGAGGAGGACCCCGGATCGGTCGCCCTGGTCACGGTGCTCTGGGTCAACAACGAGATCGGGACGATCAACCCGATCGCCGAGCTGGCGGCCGCGTGCGCCCGCGCCGGCGTCCCCCTCCACGTCGACGCGGTCGCCGCCCTCGGACACGTGCCGCTGCGGATCGCCGAGATCCGCCGCGCCTCCGGCTCCGGGCGCGGCGCGGGACTGGCCGCCGTCAGCGTCTCGGGTCACAAGGTCGGCGGGCCGATCGCGACCGGTGCGCTCGTGCTCGCCCGCGACGCCCGCGTGGTCCCGGTGCTGCACGGAGGCGGACAGCAGCGGGGCGTCCGCTCCGGCACCCAGGACGTGCCCGGCGCCGCGGCCTTCGCCGCCGCCGCGGTCGAGGCGGACGCCGAGCTGTCGGCGGAGGCGCAGCGCCTGGCCGCCCTGCGCGACCGGCTCGTCGCGGGCGTCCTCGCCGCCGTGCCGGGGGCGACCCTGACCGGGCCCGCCCTCGACTCCGGACGCCGGGTCGCCAACAACGCGCACCTCGCCTTCCCCGGTGCGCAGGGCGACTCCCTCCTCTTCCTCCTCGACACCGCGGGCGTCTCCGTCTCGACCGGGTCCGCCTGCACGGCGGGGATCCCGGAGCCCTCGCACGTGGTCCTCGCGCTCGGCCGGAGCGAGGACGAGGCCCGCGGGGTGCTCCGGATGACGCTCGGCCACACCTCGACCGACGCGGACGTCGACGCCCTCCTGGCCGCGCTGCCCAGCGCCTACGCCCGCGCCGCCCGAGCCGGACTCTCGAACCGCGCGGTGCTGCCCGCATGAACCCCTGCCGGCCGCGCCCGCGGGAAACGTAGACTCGCACGGTGAAGGTTCTGGCGGCGATGAGCGGTGGAGTGGACTCGGCCGTGGCCGCGGCCCGCGCGGTGGAGGCGGGGCACGACGTGGTGGGCGTGCACCTCGCCCTGAGCAGGATGCCCGGCACGCTGCGCACCGGCAGCCGGGGGTGCTGCACGATCGAGGACTCGATGGACGCGCAGCGCGCCGCGAACGTCCTCGGCATCCCGTACTACGTGTGGGACTTCTCCGAGCGGTTCAAGCTGGACGTCGTCGACGACTTCGTCGCCGAGTACTCGGCGGGCCGCACCCCGAACCCCTGCATGCGCTGCAACGAGCGGATCAAGTTCGCCGCCCTGCTCGAGAAGGCTCTCGACCTCGGCTTCGACGCGGTCTGCACCGGCCACTACGCCTCCCTCCGCACCGCCGCCGACGGCTCCCCGGAGCTCCATCGCGCGAGCGACGAGGCGAAGGACCAGTCCTACGTCCTCGGCGTGCTGACGGAGCAGCAGCTGCGGCACTCGATGTTCCCGCTCGGCTCCACGCCGTCCAAGGCGATCGTGCGCGCGGAGGCGGCGGAGCGGGGCCTCAGCGTCGCGAGCAAGCCCGACAGCTACGACATCTGCTTCATCCCCGACGGCGACACCCGCGGCTGGCTCGCCGAGCGCGTCGCCCCCGAGACCGGAGCGGTCGTCGATCGGGACGGCGCGGTGGTCGGCTCCCACGAGGGCGCCCACGGGTACACGGTGGGCCAGCGCCGGGGCCTGCACCTCGGCGTCCCCGCGCCCGACGGACGGCCCCGCTTCGTCCTGGAGGTGCGGCCGGTGAGCAACGAGGTCGTGGTCGGTCCGCGCGAGGCTCTGCGCATCGGCGAGATCGCCGGCGAGCGGTTCACCTGGGCGGGCGCCGCTCCCGAGGACGCGGACGCGCCCTTCCGCTGCGACGTCCAGATCCGCGCGCACGCCGACCCGGTCCCCGCCTCCGCGGTGGTGTCGCAGGTCGATGGCAGGGTGGAGCTCGTGATCACTCCGGACTCGCCGCTCGACGGCGTCGCCCCCGGCCAGACGGCCGTCGTCTACCTCGGCACCCGCGTGCTGGGCCAGTGCACGATCGACCGCACGGTCGCTGCCGACGCCGCGGTGCTCCGATGAGCGCCGTCGAGCCCGCCGCCCGCGTCGAGGAGCTGCGGGCGCGGATCCGGTCGGCGAGCGACGACTACTACGCGGCCGACTCCTCGCCGCTGTCCGACGCCGAGTACGACGCCCTGGTGCGCGAGCTCGCCGCGCTCGAGGCCGAGCACCCCGAGCTCGCCGCCGAGGACTCGCCGACGCGGACCGTCGGCGGGATCGTCGGAGCGGGCCTCGCCCCGATCGACCACGCCGAGCGGATGCTCTCCCTCGACAACGTGTTCTCGGCCGAGGAGCTGCGCGAGTGGTGCGAGAAGACGGTGGCCTCGGCCGACCGCCCCGTCGCCTGGCTCACGGAGCTCAAGATCGACGGGCTCGCGATCTCCCTCCACTACGAGGACGGCCGCCTCGTCACGGCGGCGACCCGCGGTGACGGCCGCACCGGCGAGGACGTCACCGTCAACGCCCTCCGCGTCGCGGGCATCCCCGAGCGCCTCTCCGGCGAGGGCCACCCGGCACTCGTCGAGGTCCGCGGCGAGGTCTTCATCCCCGTGGCCGCCTTCGCCGAGCTGAACGCCCTCCAGGAGACGCTGCGCGACGAGGCGGTCGAGGAGGCGCGGACCCGCTGGTCGACCCGCCCGGCCGCCACCCGAGGCGTCTTCGAGGAGGAGAAGGCGCGCACGAGCGCGCTGCGGCGCTTCCCGACCTTCGCCAACCCGCGGAACGCGGCGAGCGGCGGCCTCCGCCAGCAGCTCGACAAGAAGTCGGGTCTCGACCTGCGCGCCGGCGAGGCGCGCGTCGGCTCCCTCGCGCTCTACGTGCACGGCATCGGCGCCTGGCCGGACCCGCCGGTCGCGACCCAGTCCGAGGTCTACGGGCTCCTCTCCTCCTGGGGACTGCCGGTGAGCGGCCACAACCGCGTCTCGGCCTCGGTGGAGGAGGTGCTCGCCTTCGTCGAGCGCTACGGCCGCGAGCGGCACTCGGTCGAGCACGAGATCGACGGCGTGGTCGTGAAGGTGGACGAGCTCGAGCTGCACGACGAGCTCGGCGCCACCAGCCGGGCGCCGCGCTGGGCGATCGCCTACAAGTACCCGCCCGAGGAGGTGCACACGAAGCTTCTCGACATCGTCGTGAGCGTCGGGCGCACCGGCCGCGCGACGCCCTTCGCCCAGATGACCAAGGTGAAGGTCGCGGGGTCCGAGGTGCGCCAGGCCACGCTGCACAACGCCGACGTGGTCAAGGCCAAGGGCGTGCTCATCGGCGACACGGTCGTGCTGCGGAAGGCCGGGGACGTCATCCCCGAGGTGCTCGGCCCGGTGGTGGAGCTCCGCGACGGCTTCGAGCGCGAGTTCGTGATGCCGACGCAGTGCCCCGAGTGCGGCACCACGCTCGCTCCGGCCAAGGAGGGCGACGTCGACCTGCGCTGCCCCAACGCGGAGTCCTGCCCCGCGCAGGTCCGCGGGCGCGTCGAGCACATCGGCAGCCGCGGCGCGCTCGACATCGAGGCGCTCGGCGAGGTCAGCGCCGCCGCCCTGACCCAGCCCCTGGTGCCCGCCGAGCCGCCGCTGCGGACCGAGGCCGGCCTGTTCGAGCTCACGGTGGCCGATCTCTTCCCGATCGAGGTCGTCGTCCGCGACTCCGAGACGGGTCTGCAGAAGCTCGACGCGAAGGGCGATCCGAAGGTCGTCACGCCCTTCAAGCGCAAGCGGCAGCTCGCCAAGGACGGCGCCTTCGACCCGGAGGCGGGAGCCTTCGCGGGGGACACCGCCTCCGTGCCCTCCACCAACGCCCTGCGGCTGATCGAGAACATCGAGCGGGCGAAGACCAAGGAGCTGTGGCGCCTGCTGGTCTCGCTCAGCATCCGGCACGTCGGCCCGGTCGCGGCGCGCGCGCTGGCGGGCTACTTCGGCTCGCTCGACGCGATCCGCGGGGCGAGCCGCGACGAGCTCGCCGCGGTCGACGGGGTGGGCGGGATCATCGCCGACGCCCTGATCGCCTGGTTCGAGGTCGACTGGCACGTCGAGATCGTCGACCGCTGGGCTGCGGCCGGAGTGCGCTTCGCCACGCCCGGCCACCCCGGTCCCGGTGCCGCGGACGCCGCCGGCGGGGTGCTCGCGGGTCTCACGGTCGTGGCGACCGGCAGCCTGGAGGGGTACTCCCGCGAGGGGGCGCAGGAGGCCATCCTCGCGGCCGGCGGCAAGGCCGGCTCGAGCGTCTCCAAGAAGACCGACTACGTCGCCGCCGGTCCCGGCGCCGGCAGCAAGCTCGGCAAGGCCGAGGCCCTGGGGCTCCGGATCATCACCGCGGCCGAGTTCCACCTCCTGGTGACGGAGGGACCGGACGCGATCGCGCTGCCGGAGGAGGCGTCCGCCGACGCTCCGGAGGAGGCCGCCGCCGGCCCGGACGGGGACGTCGCCGGCGCATCGCGCTCCGACGCCTCGCCGGAGGATGACGCCGTGCCGGAGACCGACGCCGTCCCGGACGCGGCCGCCCCGAGCACGGAGGAGCCGACCGGGCCCGATGCCTGACGCGGGCGGCGGGGAGCGGCGTGCGTTCCTGCGCCGCTCCCTCGCCGAGGCAGCGTCGCTCGCGCTCGACGCCGCGGCTCGGCCCACCACCGCCGAGCGTCGGACCGCCGAGGTGCTCGGGCGGATCGACCACGTGGTCGTGCTCTCCTTCGCCGGCCGCAGCCGCGACCAGGTCCTCGGCGCGCTCGACGACACGGACGGCCCGGTGTTCACCGGCGGCACGGACGCCGTGATGACCGCGCCCGGCCCGGACGATCCTCCGGGCGCGCGCTTCGCCCCCGAGATGCTGCCGGTGCACGCGCTCCTCGCCACGGCCTTCGCCCGGGCCGACCACTGGCGCGCCGACGGCCGCGATCCGCTGCCGGCGGCCCTGCGCGCGGCCCGGGAGACCGGCACCGGCTGGGCTCTCGCGGTCGACGAGCGGCAGGGCGTCTCGACCACGCTCCTCGCCGATCCGGAGTGGCCCCACCGCGACCCGGGCGCCGCCGGCTCCCGCGGCGGGCGCCTCCTTCCCATCGACGCGCTGGCCGCCGAGGCCGCAGCCGGCACCCTGCCTCCGCTCGTCCTGGTCGAGCCGCGGTCCCTCGTCGATCCGGCCGACTTCGCCGACGCCGCAGCCGCCGGCACCGATCGATCCGCCGATGCGCGCCTCGCGGAGCAGCTGCTGCACGTCGTGTTCGACGCCGTCCGCGACGGGGAGCGGGCGGGGCGGCGGATGCTGCTCCTCGTCACCGCGCGGGGGAGCGCGGAGCGGCCCGGCACGGTGCCGGCGCTCGTGATCGCCTCGGCCGTCCCCTCGGGTGCACGGATCGGCGTGCCGCTCGGTCCGGAGACTCCCGCGCAGCTCGTCCGCGCCCGGGCGGGCGGGCGCCGGGCCCTCGTCGATCCGCAGGTCCGAGAGCTGGCCGCACTCCTCAGCGGTCCCGACCGCCCCCTCGCGCGCTGGCCCCGCACGGCGCCGGCGTTCGCGCCGCCCGCGCCGATCGGGCGGCGCCTCCGCGACGCGGCCCGCCGCGCGCACGTCGACCCCGAGCCGGAGGCCGGACTGCTCGCCCGCGTCCGAGCCGCCGTCCCGGGCGCGTCGCTACACTCCGAGCAGGCGCAGGCGGCGCAGGAGAGGCGGCGGAGATGACCAGCGAGCGGACTCCCTCGGAGCACGACGACGGAGCTCCCCGCTCCCGCTCGCGCCGCCGCTTCCTGGCCGGCACCGCCGCCGCCGGAGTCGGAGCCGGAGCCCTCGCCGGCGGCGCGATCGGCGCGGCCGTCGCCTCCGGCCCCCGCCGCGAGGAGGAGCCGCGACTGCCCGCCCGCACGGAGCCGGGATTCGACCACGTCGTCGTGATCATGTTCGAGAACCGCTCCTTCGACAACGTCCTCGGCCGCCTCTACGGACCGGACGACCTGCCCGCGGGCGAGAGCTTCGAGGGCCTCCTCCCCGAGGAGCGGACCAACACCAGCGCCGGGGGACTGACCGTCGGCACGCACGTCTACGAGGGCGCCACCGACTCCGTGATGCGCCAGCCCGACCCGGACCCGGGCGAGGAGTACCCGCACGTCAACACTCAGCTCTTCGGCACGGTGGATCCGCCCGAGAACGCCGGCCGCACCGTCGGCGCCATGACCGCGCCCTTCAACGCGCCCGCCGACGCCTCTGCCCCGACGATGAGCGGCTTCCTCGAGGACTACGTCCAGCACCTGAGGGTGATGAAGAAGGGGCAGGAGCCCACGGCGGAGGAGGTGCGGACGATCATGGGCGGCTTCTCGCCGGAGATGCTGCCCGTCTTCTCCACCCTCGCCCGCGAGTTCGCCGTCTTCGACCAGTGGTTCTGCGCCGTCCCCTCCCAGACCTTCTGCAACCGGTCCTTCCTGCACGCGTCGACCTCGCACGGCTTCGTCACCAACAAGCAGGGCGGCGGCTACGAGAAGTGGCTCGCGGACGACCTGGCCGACGCGCCGACGGTGTTCAACCGCCTCGAGGAGGCGGGGAGGACCTGGCGCGTCTACTTCGACGCGCTGCAGGTGGTCTCGTACACCGGGTTCCTGCACGCGCCGGTGCTCGAGAAGTACTGGAAGACCCACTTCTCGACGATGGACCGGTTCTACGCCGACGTGGAGAACGGCGAGCTGCCCGACTACGCCTTCCTCGAGCCGCGGCTCGTCTTCGACCACAACGACATGCACCCGCCGACCGGGGTCCTGCACGAGGACGAGGTCGACGGCACGCCCGTCTACGACAGCGCGCTGTCCGACGTCCGCGCCGGCGAGCTGCTGCTGCACCACGTGTACTCGGCGATCCGGGAGAGCGCGAGCACGACCGGCTCGAACGCGGTGAACACGCTGCTGCTGGCGACCTTCGACGAGCACGGCGGCCTCTACGACCACGTCCCCCCGCCGTCGGCGACTCCGCCGGGCGACGGCCGCGAGGGCGAGATGGGCTTCGCCTTCGACCGGCTCGGCTGCCGCGTGCCGGCGATCGCCGTCTCGGCGTACACGAGGGCCGGCACGATCGTGCACGACGAGCTGCACCACGGCGCCGTGATCCGGACCCTCAGCGCCCTGCACGGCCTCGAGCCGCTGACCGCTCGCGACGCCTCCGCCCCCGACCTCTTCGGGGTGCTGACCCTCGACGAGCCGCGGCAGATCGGCGACTGGCCGACCACGGTGCCGCAGTACCTGCCCCCGAACCCCGAGGCGGCGCCCGCGCATCCGGCGCACGTGAACCGCGACAAGCCGCTGAGCCCGCCCGCCGTCGGCCTGATGGGCCTGCTGCTGGCCCGGTACGGCGAGCCCGGCGAGGACCTGCCGACCACCTACGAGGGCGCGTACAACGCACTCCTGAAGCACGGCGCCAGCCTCTTCGGCGGCTCCTGACGGGCGGGCGGCACGGGCGGAGGCGGTGCGGGCGCGCCGAGTAGACTGGCGGCCGGAAATCCCCCCGAACCACCAGACGGAGACGCATGTCCGAGATCACGGCCGACACGGTCGCCCATCTGGCCCAGCTGGCCAGGATCGACCTCACTTCCGACGAGATCGGGAGCCTCACCAGGGAGCTCGGCCAGATCGTCGACTCCGTGCGCGCGGTCCAGGCCGTCGCCACGCCCGACGTGCCGGCGACCAGCCACCCGATCCCGCTCGAGAACGTCTTCCGACCCGACGTGGTCGGCGAGACCCTCACGCTCGAGCAGGCGCTCTCCGGCGCGCCCGAGCACGACGGCAGCCGCTTCCAGGTCTCCGCGATCCTGGGGGAGGAGCAGTGAGCGCGCACGGCGACGAGCTCGTCCGCCTCAGCGCGTCCGCCCTCTCCGAGAAGCTGGCCGACGGCTCGGTCTCCTCGGTCGAGGCCACCCGCGCCCACCTCGAGCGCATCGACGCGGTCGACGGAGCGGTCCACGCCTTCCTCCACGTCGCGCGCGAGGGCGCGGTCGCGTCCGCCGAGGCGATCGACCGCCGGCGGGCCGACGGCGAGTCGCTGCACCCCCTCGCTGGAGTGCCTCTCGCGGTCAAGGACGTCATCGTCACGAACGACATGCCGACCACGAGCGGCTCCCGCATCCTCGAGGGCTGGCGCCCGCCCTACGACGCGACCGTCATGCGCAAGGTCCGCGAGGCCGGGCTGGTCCCGATCGGCAAGACCAACATGGACGAGTTCGCGATGGGCTCGACCACCGAGCGCAGCGCCTACGGCCCCACCCACAACCCGTGGGACCTCGACCGCATCCCCGGCGGCTCCGGCGGCGGGTCCGCCGCGGCCGTCGCGAGCTACGAGGCGCCCCTGGCCCTCGGCTCCGACACCGGGGGATCGATCCGTCAGCCCGCGCACGTGACCGGCACCGTCGGCGTGAAGCCGACCTACGGCGGCGTGTCCCGCTACGGAGCGATCGCGCTCGCCTCGAGCCTCGACCAGATCGGCCCCGTCTCCCGGACGGTCCTCGACTCCGCGCTGCTGCACGACGTCATCGCGGGCCACGACCCGCGCGACTCGACGTCGCTGCGCGACTCCTGGCCCTCCTTCGCCGACGCGGTGCGCCGCGCCGACGTGACGGGCCTCCGGATCGGCGTGGTCAAGGAGCTCGACGGCGGCGAGGGCTTCCAGCCCGGCGTGCTGGCGCGCTTCCACGAGGCGCTCGAGATCCTTCAGGGCGCCGGAGCCGAGGTCGTCGAGGTGAGCCTCCCGAGCGTCGAGCACGCGGTCGCCGCCTACTACCTGATCCTCCCCGCGGAGGCCTCCAGCAACCTCGCCAAGTTCGACTCGGTCCGGTTCGGCCTCCGGGTCACGCCGGAGGGCGGCGGCACGGTCGAGCAGGTCATGTCCGCGACCCGCGAGCAGGGCTTCGGCCCCGAGGTCAAGCGCCGGATCATCCTCGGCACCTACGCCCTCTCGGCCGGCTACTACGACGCCTACTACGGCAGCGCGCAGAAGGTCCGGACCCTGGTGCAGCGGGACTTCGACGCGGCCTTCGCGGACGTCGACGTGATCGCCTCGCCGACGGCGCCGACGACCGCCTACCGCCTCGGCGAGAAGCTCGACGATCCGCTGGCGATGTACCGCGGCGACGTCGCGACCATCCCGGCGAACCTGGCCGGCATCCCCGGCATCTCCGTCCCCGCCGGCCTCGCCGACGAGGACGGGCTGCCCGTCGGCATCCAGTTCCTCGCTCCCGCCCGGGAGGACGTGCGCCTCTACACCGTGGGCGCCGCGCTCGAGGCGCTGCTCGAGGAGAAGTGGGGCCGCCCGCTCCTCGCGCAGGCCCCCGACCTGACCCACTCCGTGCTCTCCGCGACCGAGGAAGGTGCCGTCTGATGGCCTCCGCGCACACGTCCGCTCCCGAGCTGATGGACTACGACGAGGTCTTCGAGACCTTCGAGCCGGTGCTCGGCTTCGAGGTGCACGTCGAGCTCAACACGAAGACCAAGATGTTCTCGGACGCGCCGAACGAGTTCGGGTCCGAGCCCAACACGAACGTGACCCCGGTCGACCTCGGCCTCCCGGGCTCGCTGCCGGTCGTGAACGAGCAGGCCGTCCGCTACTCGATCAGCCTCGGCCTCGCCCTGGGCTGCTCGATCGCCCCGTCCAGCCGCTTCGCGCGCAAGAACTACTTCTACCCGGACCTGGCGAAGAACTACCAGATCTCGCAGTTCGACGAGCCGATCGCCTTCGAGGGCTCGGTCGAGATCGAGCTGGCCGACGGCTCGCTCGTGCAGATCCCGATCGAGCGCGCGCACATGGAGGAGGACGCCGGCAAGCTCACGCACGTCGGCGGCGCCACCGGCCGCATCCAGGGCGCCGAGTACTCGCTCGTGGACTACAACCGAGCGGGGGTCCCGCTCGTCGAGATCGTCACGAAGCCCATCTACGGCGCGGGGAAGAGCGCGCCCGAGTACGCGAAGGCCTACGTCGCGACGATCCGCGACATCGTGCTGGCGCTCGGCATCTCGGACGCCAAGATGGAGCGCGGCAACCTGCGCTGCGACGCGAACGTCTCGCTCCGCCCGATCGGCCAGGAGAAGCTCGGAACCCGCACCGAGACCAAGAACGTCAACTCGCTCCGCTCGGTCGAGCGCGCCGTCCGCTACGAGATCCAGCGCCAGGCGGCGATCCTCGCCGCGGGCGGCACGATCACGCAGGAGACGCGCCACTGGCACGAGGACACCGGCCGCACCTCCGCGGGACGGCCCAAGAGCGACGCCGACGACTACCGCTACTTCCCGGAGCCCGACCTGCTCCCGGTGGTGCCGAGCCCCGAGATGATCGAGGAGCTGCGCGCCGCGCTCCCCGAGAAGCCCGCCGACCGCCGCCGCCGCCTCAAGCAGGAGTGGGGCTTCACCGACCTCGAGTTCCAGGACGTCGCCAACAGCGGCCTGCTGGTCGAGATCACCGAGACCGTCTCCGCGGGAGCCGCTCCGCAGGCGGCCCGCAAGTGGTGGACCGGGGAGATCGCGCGCCTCGCGAACGCGGCGGGCGAGGACCCGGCCTCCCTGGTCACTCCGGCGCAGGTCGCCGAGCTCGCCGGTCTGATCGAGAGCGGCACGCTGACCGACCGCCTCGCCCGCGAGGTCCTCCAGGGCGTCATCGCCGGAGAGGGCACCCCGCAGGAGGTCGTCGACGCCCGGGGACTCGCGGTCGTCTCGGACGACGGAGCGCTCATCGAGGCGATCGATGCGGCACTGGCCTCGCAGCCCGACGTGCTCGCGAAGATCCGCGACGGCAAGGTTCAGGCCGCCGGTGCCGTGATCGGTGCCGTGATGAAGGCCATGAAGGGGCAGGCCGACGCCGCCCGCGTCCGCGAGCTCGTGCTGGAGCGCGCGGCCGGCTGAGCCGGTGCGCGGGGAGGTGCGGTCATGAGCGGTGGAACCGGCGACGCGCCCCTTCCCGCGCGGCTCGAGCTGCCGGCGGGCGCCCTCCTGCGTCCCCTCGTCTCGAGCGATGCGGACCTTCTGCACGCGGTGATCGGCGAGCAGCGACCGTGGCTCGCGGCTCTCCTCCGCGGGGACGATCCGGCCGCCCTGCCGTCGGCGTCCCTCGGCGACGACGTACGCGGTCTCCTGCGCCTCGAGGAGGAGTCGCGTGCGGGCAGAGCGCACGCGTTCCTGCTCGTCGGCCCGGACCGCACCGAGGCGCTGGGCGCTCTGAGCGTCCGGCCCGGCGGCGGCGACTCCGCCGAGGCCTCCTGGTGGGTCGTCCCCGCCGTCCGGGGCTCGCGGCTCGAGGAGGAGCTCGACGCCTACGCGCGCCGCTGGCTCCAGCAGCACTGGCCCTTCGACACGGTCACCACGCCCGACAACCACCCCGACGATCCCGCCTCCCTGGCCGGGGCGAACATCGTGGCGCTCGTGCCCGCCGCGCCGGAGCGCACCTCCCTCCCCGACACCGACGCCGCCTCGGCGGCGCTCCTCTGGGCGGAGTACCGCTCCGCGCATCCGGGAGTCGACGAGGCGCTCCCGCCGGTCGAGGCGTTCGGCGACAGCACGGCGATGGCGGACGAGCTGCTGGGCCTCGTGCGGCGCGGAGTGAAGACGGCCACGGCGTCCCTCGCCGAGGAGGGGGCGCCCGTCGCGGGTGACCACTGGATCGTCTGCGACGGCGCGGGAGCGGCGCGTGTCGTCCTCGTGACGGACGAGGTTCGGACCGGTCCGCTCGACTCCGTCGACGACGCGTTCGCCTGGGCCGAGGGCGAGGGGGACCGCACGCGCGCCTCCTGGCTCGACGGCCACCGCCGCTACTTCGCCCGCATCTCACCGGGCGGCATCGGCGACGTGGTCTTCGAGCGCTTCCACGTGGTCTGGCCGGAGGCCGACGCCGAGCGCGCCGCCGCCTTCGCCCGCTCGGTCGGAGCGTTCCGGCCCGAGGAGCTCGACGGGACTCCCTCGCAGACCTAGGGGGTTTCCCGGATGCCCCGCTCAGGCGCCCTGCGCCAGAGTGGAGTCATGGCTACTCTCGTGCGCCCCCGTCGGGGCAGGATCATCGCCGGCGTCTGCGCCGGTCTCGCCCGCCGATTCGGCTGGAGCCCCTTCGTGGTGCGTCTCCTGTTCGTGCTCTCGTGCCTCCTCCCGGGGCCGCAGATCATCGCCTACCTCGTGATGTGGGTGG
Source organism: Rathayibacter sp. AY1B7 (assembly GCF_002932735.1). Lineage (NCBI taxonomy): Bacteria > Bacillati > Actinomycetota > Actinomycetes > Micrococcales > Microbacteriaceae > Rathayibacter > Rathayibacter sp. AY1B7. The sequence goes on along the minus strand of NZ_PSWK01000008.1, from coordinate 39,904 downwards.
TCATCCCGAAGCAGAAGTGACCGAGGCCTCCGCTCCGAGCAGCCTCTGAGAGAACGCTCAGCACCCGGAGCGGTGAGAGGCCTACGGTGGCGGTGTGCGTCCGTCGGGCGCCGAGGAGGAGATCATGGGATTCCTGGACCGACTGCTGGGCCGCGACGAGCAGCCCGAGAGCGCACGCCGCTCGACGTACGCGCCGCCGCAGGCCGCGGACCGCAGGCCCGAGTACGGCTCCCCTCCGGCGACGTCTCCGCGCACCGACGATGAGCGTGCCATCGAGCGCTACCGCTACCTCCTCCGCACCGCGCCGCCCGAGGCGATCGAGCAGGTGCACCGCGAGGCCTTCGAGCAGCTGACCCCGGAGCAGCGCCAGCAGGCCTTCCGAGAGCTCAGCGAGGGGGCCCCCGTCGGCGACGCGCCGAAGGACGACGACCCCCGCACGCTCGCCCAGTCCGCCACGCGGAGCGAGCTGCGCCAGCCCGGATTCATGGAGCGGCGCTTCTCCGGCGGCGGAGGCATGGGCTTCGGCGGCGTCCTCGCCTCCTCGATGCTCGGCACGATCGCCGGGTTCGCGATCGGCTCGGCCATCGCGGGAGCGTTCCTCCCCGATGCGGGAGGCGACTACGCCGGTGGTGACGGCGGGGGAGAAGCCTCGGCCGACGGCGGAGCGGATGCGGGAGGTGCGGACGCCTCCGGTGCGGACGCCGGAGACGGCGGCGGCTGGGGCGACTCCGGCGGCGGCGACTTCGGTGGCGGAGGCGACTTCGGTGGCGGAGGCGACTTCGGCGGGGGCGGCGACTTCGGAGGCGGCGACTTCGGCTTCTAGCCTCGTTGCAGAGGGCCCCCGATCACGGACAGTGGTCGGGGGCCCTCGCTCGTTCCGGGCTAGTCCTCGTCGGTCAGCATCGCCTTCACCTGGCGGCGGAGGACCTTGCCGATCATGCTCCGCGGCAGCTCGTCGACGACGGTGATCCGCTTGGGCACCTTGTAGGGGGTCAGCGCCTCCCGGACGGCCTTGCGGGCGGCTGCGACGTCGAGCTGCGCGCCCGGCTCCAGGACGACCGCCGCCGCCACGGACTCGCCGCTGCGCGGATCGGGCAGGCCGACCACCGCCACCTCCTTGATCTCGGGCAGGCGGAGCAGCACCTCCTCCACCTCGGACGGCGAGACGTTGAAGCCGCCCGTGATCACGAGCTCCTTGATCCGGTCGACGATGCGCACGAAACCGTCCTCGTCGATCGTCGCGATGTCGCCGGTGCGGAACCAGCCGTCACCGGTGAAGGTCGCCGCCGTCTCGTCGGGCTTGCGGTGGTAGCCCCGGAACACCTGCGGACCGCGCACGACCAGCTCGCCCTGCTCGCCGGTCGCCACCTCCGTGTCGGGATCCTCGGGATCGACGATCCGCACGTCGGTGCCGGGAAGCGGGAGCCCGACCGTCCCGGCGCGTCGCGTCGGACCGACCGGGTTGGCCATCAGGACCGGAGAGGTCTCCGAGAGGCCGTAGCCCTCGACGAGCGTGCCTCCGGTCAGCGCCTCGAACGTCTCGACTAGCGCCGGGTCGAGCGGCATCGCGCCGGAGATGGCGATCTCGATGCCGCGGAGGGAGACGCCCCGCTGCTGCGCGCTGCGCGCCAGGCGCTCCGCGATCGGCGGAACGGCCGGGAGGAAGGTGGCGGGGTGCTTCTTGACGACCTTCAGCACCAGCTCCGGGTCGAACTTCGGGAACAGCACCAGGCGCGCGCCCATGCTCATCGCGAAGGTGAGGCAGAGCGTCAGCCCGTAGGCGTGGAACATGGGGAGCACCGCGTAGACCACGCAGTCGCCGCGGCGGACCGTCGGCACCCAGGCGCGCGACTGGGCGGCGTTCGCCGTCAGGTTCGCGTGGGTCAGCTCGGCGCCCTTGGGCGTGCCGGTCGTGCCGCTCGTGTACTGGATGACCGCGAGGTCCTCCGCGACCGGGCGCGGGTGCGCCGGGTCGATCCGCCGGCGCAGCAGCGTCTCCCACTCGATCGCGCCGCGGACCGGCCCGGTCAGCGCGGCGCGCGACTCCCGGGCCTTCTTCAGCGGCAGGCGGAGGGCTGCGCGCATCGAGGCGGGCATCGCGCGGGTGAGGTCGACGGCGACGACGGTCTCGACGCCGAGGTCGGCCGGGAGGTCCTGCACCGTCGGCACGACGCGGTTCCAGGCGATCGCGACACGAGCACCGTGGTCCTCGAACTGGTGGCGCAGCTCGCGCGGGGTGTAGAGCGGGTTGTGCTCGACCACCACGGCGCCGAGCCGGAGGACGGCGTAGAAGGCGACGACGTGCTGCGGGCAGTTCGGGAGGACGAGGGCGACAGGATCGCCCGCGCGGACGCCCAGGCGGCGGAGGCCCTCGGCGGCCCGCTCCACCTCGTCGGCGAGCTGGGAGTAGCTGGTCGAACGGCCGAAGAACTCGAGCGCGACCTGGTGGGGATAGCGCTCGGCCGACTCGGTGACGATGTCGACGAGCGAGCCGGTCGGGAGCTCGAGCTCCGTCGGCACGCCGGGCGCGTAGCTGCGGATCCAGGGGCGGGGCGGGTGGGTGCTCACCCGCCCCACTCTAGGAGGAGGTGCCGGGGCTCAGGCTCCCTGAGCCACCGCGTCCTCGATCGGGGTGGGACCGGAGACGATCTCCCACGTCTTCGCGATGGAGGTCGGCTGCGCCAGGGCGGCGATCACCGTGGCGGCGACGTCCGCTCGGGGGATGCTCCCCTTCTCGACGGAGGTGCCGAGCGTGATCGTGCCGGTGCCCTCGTCGTCCGTCAGCCCGCCCGGGCGGAGGATCGTGTAGTCGAGGCCCGAGTCGCGCAGTGCCGCGTCGGCGTCGCGCTTGGCCTCGACGTAGGCCTTCCAGCCCTCCTCCGTGTCCTCGGGGAGCGGCTCGTCCACACCGATCGCGCTGACCTGCACGAAGTGCTGGACCCCGACGATCGCGGCGGCCTTCTGGCTGAGGACGGACGCCCCCAGGTCGACGGTGCGCTTGCGCTCCGGGCCCGAGTCGGGTCCGGCTCCGGCGGTGAAGACCATGCCGTCGACGTGGCCCAGCGCCTCGGCGAAGGCCTCGGGCGTCGTGTCCTCGAGGTCGTGCACGAGCGGCTCGCCGCCCAGCCGGACGATGTCCTCGGCGTGATCAGGGTTGCGGATCACTCCGACCGACTCGTGGCCGGCGTCGTAGAGCAGGTGCAGGATCTGCTGCCCCACCTTGCCGTGGGCTCCGATGACGGCGATGCGTGTCATGGACGTTCCTCTCCTCGTCGGGGCGGGTCGCCCCGTGTTCGTGGTCCCCTCCATCCTGCCGCGGCGTCCCTGGACGCCCCCAGGCCTTGACGGCGTCCGGGCGCCGGGCCGTCAGGCGGCGAGGCGGTCGTCGCGTCCGGTGATGGCGAGCAGGCGGCTCTGGAGGGAGGCGGCGTCGTCGACCGGCACGGGCGCGGCGTAGAGGCCGCTCGCGCGCAGGGTCTCCTCCTGGGGTGCGAAGAGCTCCCAGACCGCTGCGACGAGCTCCTCGTCCAGCCGCTCGTCGCTGCCGGTCGCGCGGGCGAGGTCCCAGGCGTGGACGGTCACATCTGCCGTCTGCTCCTGCAGCAGCTCGACGGCGCTGACGGTGTCGCGCCCCAGCTGCACGGTCGCCGCCGGGTCGACGGTGCGGACAGCGACGCGCAGGCGGTCGGTCACGCGGCGCCACTCGCTCCTCAGATCGGTGGCGACCGACTCGAGGCGCAGCGCCGACTCGTCGCCGCCCGAGAGGAGCGTGTGCGCGCGCTGCTGCTCGCGGACGACGTGCAGCACCAGAGCGCGCGTGTCCCACTCGGTGTCGGGCGTGGGGGCAGACCAGTCCTCGACGGCGCTCAGCCGGAGCTCGAAGGCGCGGTGGGCGCGGTCCTGCAGATCGAGCCAGCGGCTCATCTCGGCGCCGGGGCCGGTCTCGGTGGCGGTGGGGGAGTCGGGCTGCTCGTGCGTCATGGTCTCTCCGGAGCGTCGTGGTGCTCGGGTCAACCGCGAGTGGTCGGCGCTCATTCCCGGCCGGCCCGGGCGCAGCGGCCGGGAAGCCGATGTCGGTGGTGGGTGCGATCATTTCCGGAGGTGTGGTCGAGCAGGACGGAGCGGCGTGAGCAGGCAGGACGGCACGGCGTGAGCGAGCAGGACGGCACCGCGTGAGCAAGCAGGACGGCACGGCGTGAGCGAGCAGGACGGCACGGCGTGAGCGAGCAGGACGGCACTGCGTGAGCAAGCAGGACGGCACGGGGCGGCAGGTCACGACCGAGCCCTTCGACGACCCGCGCGCGAGCATCATGCACATCGACATGGACGCGTTCTTCGCCTCCGTCGAGCTGCTCGACCGGCCGGATCTGCGCGGGAGGCCGGTCATCGTGGGCCACCACGGAGCGCGCTCCGTCGTCACAGCGGCGACGTACGAGGCGCGCCGCTACGGCGTCAACTCGGCGATGCCCATGGCGGTCGCCCTCCGCCGCTGCCCGCAGGCCGTGGTCCTCGAGCCGCACATGGAGCGCTACCGCGAGGCCTCTCGCCGCGTCATGGCGATCTTCGACTCCTTCACGCCGCTGGTCGAGCGTCTGAGCATCGACGAGGCGTTCCTCGACGTCGCGGGTGCCCGCCGCATCTCGGGCTCGCCGTTCGCGATCGGCACCGAGATCCGCCGCCGGGTGCACGCCGAGCTCGGGCTGACCTGCTCGGTCGGGATCGCCAGCACCAAGTTCGTCGCCAAGCTCGCCTCCGGCCGCTCCAAGCCCGACGGTCTGCTGGTCGTCCCCGCCGACGGCGTCCGCGAGTTCCTCGATCCGCTGCCCGTGAGCGCGCTGTGGGGAGTCGGCGCGAGCACGGAGGAGGCGCTTGTGCGCCGCGGTCTGCGCACCGTCGCCGACGTCGCGACCACCCCGCTGCCGTCGCTGGTGTCCGCCCTCGGAGAGGCGACCGGGAGGCGCCTGCACGCCCTGGCGAACGGGGTGGATCCGCGGCCGGTCGACACCCGCCAAATCGAGAAGAGCGCCGGACACGAGATCACGTTCGCCGACGACGTGGCCGACCCCGAGCTCGTCCGTCGTGAGCTGCTGCGGCTCTGCGACAAGGTCGCCGTGCGGATGCGCCGCTCGGGAGTGCGCTGCCGCACCGTCGCGGTGAAGGTCCGCTTCGGCGACTTCAGCACCCTCACCCGCTCCCGCACGCTCGTCGAGGCGACGGACGTGGCCCGCGTCCTCTACGAGGCCTCCTCCGCGCTGCTCGAGGCGGCCAACCCGATGCGGCGGCCCGTGCGGCTGATCGGCGTGCGCGGCGAGCAGCTGGTCGAGGGCGACGACGTCGCGTTCTCCCTGTGGAGCGACTCCGACGACTGGCGCGACGCGGAGCTCGCGGTCGACGGCGTGGCCGCCCGCTTCGGCTCCGGGGCCGTGCGTCCCGCCTCGCTCCTGTCCCGGTCGGCTCCCGAGTCGGCCAAGGGGATCGACCTCAGCGACACGCTCGCTACGCGGAACCGATCGTCAGACTGATCGGGCGGTGGTCGGAGCCGTTCGGCGGCAGGACCGCGACGGTCGCGGCGGTGACACCGTCGGCGAGCGCGTGGTCGAGCGAGACGAGCGGCAGCAGGGACGGCCAGGTCGCCGGGAAGCCGACTCCACCCGTGCGGACGAGACCCGCCTCCGCCAGCACCGGAGCGAACAGGTGGTCGTCCGTCGGCGTGTTGAAGTCGCCGATGACCAGTGTCCGCTCCGACGCGTCGTCTCGAAGAGCGGTGGCGAGGTTCGAGAGCATGGTGTCCCGCTCCTCGTGGTCGCCCGGCCGGAACGAGGCCAGGTGCACCACGAACAGGCGCGCGCTGCCGACCGGCGTGTCGACGTCGACGGCGAGCGCGCGCTCCCAGCCGAGACCGAGGTCGAGCGGCTCCTCGTCGGTCAGCTCGGTCCGGCTCCAGACGCCGACGGTGCTCGAGACGGACGAGTACGGGTACTCGTCGGCCAGCTCGGCGTCGACCGCGTCCACGGCGTCTCCGTCGAGCTCCTGCAGCGCGATCACGTCGGGGCCGCGGGCGGCGAGCGAGGCGGCCAGCCCACCGGCGTCGCTGCTCGTCTCGATGTTCTGGCTGACGACGGTGAACGAGCCGGAGCGCACGGCCGGCGCCGGAAGCGCGACCGGCAGCACCAGCACGCCGTAGACCATCGCCAGCACGGTGACCGCGGCCGCCGTCCGGCGCGACCGGAGGGCCGCCGCGGCCGCGATGAGGAGCAGCACGAGGAGCCCCGTCCACGGGATCCCGACCTCGAGGACCGACAGCCAGCCGATCGGATCGGGCAGCGCGCGGTGGAAGGCGAGGAAGGCGGCGAGCACGAGGCTCGCGACCGCCACCGCGGCCGAGCGCACGGGGCGGCGGCGGCGGGTGCGGGCGGACATCCGTCGATCATGGCAGCAGGTCCCCGGAGGTCCATGGACGAGTCCTGTGCGCCCCGGCGGGCCGCTTGTCGCCGCGGAGAGCCGCGGAGTACCGTCGCACCATGCCCAACATCGCAGTCTCCCTGGCCGACACCGTCACCACCGCGGGTACCGCGACGATCTACGGCGAGCCCGTCACCGTCGACGGCGTCTCGCTCGTCCCCGTCGCCCTCCGCTGGTTCGGCTTCGGCGGAGGCAGCGGCTCCGAGGACGGCCAGGAGGGCGGCGGCGGAGGCGGCGGCGGCGGCGCCACGGTCATCCCGATCGGCGCGTACATCAAGGACGACCTCGGCCTGCGGTTCCAGCCGAACGTGATCTCGGTCCTCGCCGTCGGCATCCCCTTCGTGTGGGTGACCGGCAAGGCCCTCGCGCGCATCATCCGCGCCCTCAAGAAGTAGCCGGAGCGGCCCCGCGTCAGCTGGCGCGCTGCTGGCGCGCGGGGTACCACTTCTTCTTCGTCCGGCCGAAGCCGACGATCAGACGCTCGGCGTCGTCCGGCCGGCGGGGGTCGTAGATCACCGCGGCGGGCTCACCGGCCATCCACGCGTCCCCCCGCTTCAGCGGGTACTTCTGCGCGCGCTTCTCCACACCCTCGGCGGTCCGGTAGACGACCAGGAGCCTGCCCAGATCCCGTGCCGAATCGCGATCGCCGCGTGCCGGATCCGGCCCGACGACGCGCGCGGGCACCCGCGTGCCGTAGCTGAGCAGCTCGCGGCGGATCCGCGCACGGCGCTGCCAGAGCAGAGCCTGCAGCAGAACGATCAGCAACACGGCCAGGACGACGACCACCGACCACGACATGACGTCTATGATTGCCGACGAACACGGGAGTCCGGTGCACCGGGCTGAGAGGAAGGCAGCAGCCTTCGACCGTCGAACCTGATCTGGGTCATGCCAGCGAAGGAACGTTTCGATCTCCTCTTACCAACCCGTGCCCTCCATTCGCTTCCACGAAAGGGCACGTCAGTGCAGAACACGAACGCGCAGAACACGAACGCGCAGAACACGAACGCGCAGAACACGAACGCGCAGAACCTCACCTCCTCCGCCCCGGCCCGGCGCGATCTGCGCTGGCGGGTCGTCGACATCGTGGTGGCGAGCGTCGTCGCCGTCGCGAGCGGGATCGTCTTCTGGGCCTGGGGCCTGGCGACGAACGTCCTCGGCCTCGCCTTCGAGTTCCTGCCCGGGCTCGGCGGGCTCCTCGGCGGCGGCTGGCTCTTCGCCGGCGTCCTCGGCGGCCTGATCATCCGCAAGCCCGGAGCCGCGCTCTACACCGAGCTGGTCGCCGCGGCCGTGTCGGCTCTGATCGGCACCCAGTGGGGCTTCACCGTGCTGATCTCCGGACTCGTGCAGGGACTCGGCGCGGAGATCGTCCTGGCGCTCTTCCTCTACCGCAGCGGCCGTCCGCTCGTCGCGATGCTGGCCGGTGCCGGTGCCGGGCTGGCCCTCGCGATCAACGACCTGCTGTCGTACTACGCCGTCAACGACGCGCTCTTCAAGACCGTCTACGTCGCCTCCTCGATCGTCTCGGGCGCGCTCCTGGCCGGGCTGCTGTCCTGGTTCGCGGTGCGGGGGCTCGCGGCCTCGGGAGCGCTGGACCGCTTCGCCTCCGGGCGCGAGGGCCGGACGGTCGAGGGAGCCGGCGCGGGCGCTCGATGAGCGGCGCTTACGTCCGGGCGCGGGGCTGGAGCTGGCGGCACGCGGGACGCTCCCGCGACGCCCTCTCCGGCCTCGATCTCGCGCTGGAGCCGGGGGAGCGCGTGCTGCTCCTCGGCCCCTCCGGCGCGGGAAAGAGCACGCTGCTGCACGCCCTGGCCGGCGTCCTCGGCGGGGAGGAGGACGGCTCCGCGGCGGGCGAGCTCGAGATCGACGGAGCCGCGCCGCTCACCCGGCGCGGTGTCGCTGGGCTCGTGCTGCAGGATCCGGACACTCAGGCGGTCCTGGCGCGGGTCGGCGACGACGTCGCGTTCGCCTGCGAGAACCTCGGCGTGCCGCGCGAGGAGATCCCCGCGCGGGTGCGGGAGGCACTCGGCGACGTCGGGCTCGACGTGCCGTTGGACCACTCCACCTCGGCGCTCTCGGGCGGGCAGAAGCAGAGGCTCGCCCTGGCGGGTGTGCTCGCCATGCGTCCGCGGCTCCTGCTCCTCGACGAGCCCACCGCCAACCTCGATCCGGACGGTGTACGCGAGGTGCGGGCGGCGGTGGAGCGCACGGCCGCCCGCACGGGGGCGACGCTGATCGTCGTCGAGCACCGGGTCGACGTGTGGGTCGGCCTCGTCGACCGGGTCGTGGTGCTCGGGCGGGACGGCGCGGTCGTCGCCGACGGCGCTCCAGTCGAGGTCCTCGATCGAACGCACGACGTGCTCCGCGCCTCCGGCGTCTGGCTGCCCGGTGACACCCCCGCCCGGCGCGGGGCGAGCGTGCTGCCCTCGCCCGCCGCCCTGAGCGCGCACGACCTCGCCATCGGCCGGCCCGTCCTCGGGCGCCGCCGCTCGACCATCGTGGCCTCGGGGCTCGAGCTCGCCGTCGACTCCGCGCGGGCCACGGCCGTGCTGGGACCCAACGGCGCGGGGAAGTCGACCCTCGCGCTCACGCTGGCCGGTCTCCTGCCGCCGGTCGCGGGGCGGGTGACCGCCTCCGAGTCGCTCCGCGCCGGTGCGGGCCCGGAGCCGATCCGCTGGACCTCGGCTCAGCTCGCCGGACGGATCGCGATGGTGTTCCAGGAGCCGGAGCACCAGTTCCTCACCGCTCGCGTGCGCGCCGAGCTCGCGCTGGGCGCCCGCGACGAGACGGAGCGGCATCGGGCGGAGGAGCTCCTGGAGCGCCTCGGCCTCGCGCACCTCGCCGACGCCAATCCGTTCACCCTCTCCGGAGGCGAGAAGCGGCGCCTGGCCGTCGCGTCCGCCCTCACCCGGTCGCCGTCCGTGCTCGTCCTCGACGAGCCGACGTTCGGGCAGGACCGCCTGACCTGGGAGGTGCTCGTCGACCTCCTCGCCGAGCAGCGCGACGCGGGCACGGCGGTGCTCGCCGTCACCCACGACGAGGCGCTGGTCGCCGCCCTCGCCGACTCGGTCGTCACCCTCGGCGCCCGCGAGGTGGTGTCGGGATGACGCTCCTCGACTCCGTTCCCGCGCGCAGCCGGATCGCCCGGGCCAACCCGGTGGCCAAGCTCCTCGCCAGCCTGGTCATCGCGTTCGCGCTCCTCCTCACGGTCGATGCGGTCTCCGCGGCGACGGCGCTGGCGCTCGAGCTGCTGGTTCTGCCCTTCGCGGGGCTCCGGGCGGGCGAGCTCGTGCGGCGGACGGCTCCCGTCTGGATCGCGGCTCCGCTCGCCGGCCTCTCGACTGTTCTCTACGGTCGCGACAGCGGCGCCGTCTTCGCGGAGTTCCTCATCGTCTCGGTCACGGAGGGATCCGTCGCCCTCGGGCTGGCCATCGCGCTGCGCGTCCTGGCGATCGGACTGCCGAGCGTGGTCCTCATCGCCACCACCGACCCGACGGACCTGGCGGACGGCCTCGCGCAGATCCTGCGCCTGCCCTCGCGCTTCGTGCTCGGCGCTCTCGCCGGCATGCGGCTCGTCGGTCTGCTCGTCGACGACTGGCGCACCCTGTCGATGGCCCGCCGGGCCCGTGGGGTCGCCGACGGCCGCGGGCCCGTCGAGGCGCTCCGCAGCCTCGCGGCCCGCACGTTCTCGCTGCTCGTGCTGGCCATCCGGCGGGGGAGCAGGCTCGCGACGGCGATGGAGGCGAAGGGCTTCGGCTCCGGCGTCCCGCGCACCTGGGCGCGGCAGTCGCGCCTCGGAGCCGGCGACCTCCTGCTGCTCGCGGGCGGAGTGCTGATCGCTGCCGTCGCCGTGACCGCCGCCGTCGTCACCGGCTCCTGGAGCTTCGTCCTGCATGGCTGAGCGGATCCTGCCGCTGACGGATCACACGGCGGGCGACCTCGCCCGCTCCGTGATCGCGCGGCGTCGTCGGACGGTGCTGCTGGACGGACCGAGCGGCTCCGGCAAGTCGACGTTCGCGCGCGCGCTGGTCGAGCAGCTCCGTCTCGCGCCGGCGGCATCGTCGGTCGCGCTCGTGCGGATGGACGACCTCTACCCCGGCTGGACGGGCCTGGACCGGGCGTCGCGGGAGACGGCCGGGACGCTCGTCCGCCCCCACGGCCTCGGCCTCGCGGCGCACTGGCGGCCCTGGAACTGGGCCGCGGGGACGACGGCCGGGCGCCGCGTCGTCCGCGAGACGCTTCTCGTGCTCGAGGGCTGCGGATCGGCCGGCGCCGCCGCGCGCCGCCACGCCGATCTGGTGGTCTGGCTCGAGGCCGACGACGAGGTGCGGCGCGTGCGCGCGCTCGAGCGCGACGGCGAGCTCTTCGCTCCGCACTGGGACGCCTGGGACCGCGACTTCCGCTCCTACTGCGCTCGGGAGCGGCCCCGGGAGAACGCCGACCTCGTGCTGGACACGGGCGGCGGGGGAGCGGAGCGCGGCTGAGGGGTCCCCTCCGAGCGCGGCGACGCGCGGATGCCGGTGGGGGGCTCTCCCTCGGCGGCGATCAGGCCCAGCCGAGCTCGTGCAGCCGGTCGTCGTCGATGCCGTAGAAGTGCGCGATCTCGTGGACGAGGGTGACGTGGATCTCGTCGCGCAGCGCGTCCAGATCGTCGCACGCGGCGAGGTGCGGCTCGCGGAACAGCACGATGCGGTCGGGCATCTCGCCGAAGCCGTAGCGCTCGCGCTCGGTCAGGGCGACGCCGTCGTAGTAGCCGAGCAGATCCAGGGTCCCGTCCTCGGGCCGGTCCTCCACGACGAAGACGACGTTGTCGAGCCCGTCGACCATGTCGTCCGGGAGCGCGTCGAGCTCGGAGATCACCAGGGCTTCGAAGGCGTCCTCGTCCAGCTCGAGCATCCGGGACCTCTCTGCGTCGGCGATCGCTGCCGGTCGCCGGATGTGCGAAGAGGCCCGGAGTCGGAACTCCGGGCCTCTTCCGCTGCATGCACAGCCACTGGGGTGAGTAACGGGGCTCGAACCCGCGACCTCCTAGACCACAACCAGGCGCTCTGCCAACTGAGCTATACCCACCAGGAGCGTGTTCCGGCGGGGTGACCCGCCGAAGCAACTGTACGAGAGTACTACATCCGCGAGGCGAACTCGTCCACGACGGCGGCCGACACGGCCTGCACCTCGGCGGTGCTCGGCCCCGGCTGCTCCACGAACACGGCACGGCGGTAGTACTGCAGCTCTCGGATGCTCTCGAGGATGTCGGCGAGAGCGCGGTGTCCGCCGTGCTTCTTGGGCGCGTTGAAGTAGATGCGCGGGAACCAGCGCCGTGCCAGCTCCTTGATCGTGCTGACATCGACGTTGCGGTAGTGCAGGTGGCCGTCGAGGCGCGGCATGAACTTCGCGAGGAAGGCGCGGTCGGTGCCGATCGAGTTGCCGGCGAGGGGGGCCTGCTGCTCCGCCGGGACGTGCTTCAGCACGTACTCCAGCACCTCGTACTCGGCCTCCGCGACGCTGACGCCGGAGGGGATCTCGACCAGCAGCCCGGAGGTCTCGTGCATCGACCGGACGAAGTCGCCCATGTTCTCGAGCGCGGTCGCGTCGGGCCGGATGACGAGGGAGAGCCCCTCGTCGAGCGGGTTCAGCTCGAAGTCGGTGACGACGACGGCGATCTCGACGAGCTCGTCGACGGAGAGGTCGAGCCCCGTCATCTCGCAGTCGATCCAGACAAGACGGTCGGGGGCGCTACTCATGCGGGGCAGTCTATCGGCGGCCGCCGACACCCGGTCCGGCCGTCCCGCTCCTCCTACACTGGACCCTCGTGATCACGCTCGCCTGCTGCCTCCTGATCGTCAACGCCGTGTGGAACGCGATCGTCTGGCCGCCCTTCCTCCGCCGCGTCCGCAAGGACCCGCGGGCGCGCGACGCGGACGGCCGCGCGACGACCTTCCTCCGCGTGCACACGGTGCTCATCGGCGTGTCGCTCGCCCTCGCCGTGGTCTCCCTGGTCGTGGGAGTGCTGGGACTCGTCCGGGGCGCCTAGGCCCCGGCGGGCGCGGCCTCTGCGCTTCGGTATCGTGGTCGCAGTCCGCCCCCGTAGCTCAGCGGATAGAGCAGGAGCCTTCTAATCTCTTGGTCGCAGGTTCGATTCCTGCCGGGGGCACTGTTCCCGGGGATCGGGCGACCATCAGCAGAGGTAGAGGGCGGCGAACCATCGTTTACTCATCGCAAACGCCTCTGCGCGCGGGCGCGGGCCCGCTCGTCGCGGATCGGCGCAGGCGGTAGACGAGCTCGGGGTCGTGGCGCAGCGCGGCCTCGTCGTCGAGGAGCCGGCCGAGGCGCTGGTAGAAGCGCGCGGGGCTGCCGAAGCGGGAGCGGATCGCGACGTCGCCGGCGGCGCCGCCGGGCTGGGCGCGGACGAAGTCGAGGAGCTCGGCGTCAGTCACGGGCGACGTCCGCCGCGGCCCCGCTTCAGGTCGCCGTGCTGGCCGGGCACCTCGTGGCTGTAGAGGTAACGGCCGGTGTCCGGGTTCACCATGACCTGGCCGTCGCGCCAGGCGAGCAGCCACGGCGCCTCCTCGCCCGCGTTCCGCCAGGCCCGGACGAACGGGTCGCCGTCCTCGTCAGGGCGTTCGGGGTGGTTCGGATCGAAGCGGGTCACCGATCTAGCCTGCGGTCGACCACCGACACTCTGCGCGGCACCGTCAGGTGATCCGTCGCCCGCCTCGCCACGTCTCGCAGTGGTATCGATCGGGGGAGGCTCCTTCTGAGGCTGCCTCCGTGACCGACGACTCCGCGTCCTCGCGCGTGCTGTAGATCCCGACCACGGACGGGCCCTCGGCCCACAGCCGAGTGACCAGGACGAGATGGTGCTCTGCTTCGCTCATCCCTCGAGGATGGCCCCCGGTCATGGCTGTCGGAGGACGAGGCGCGATCCGCGGTCGGGGTGGCACGCAGCTCAGACGGCGCGAGCGACTGCCGACGCTGCTACATGCGCGCAAGCAGCTCGGCCTTCTTCGCCGCGAACTCGTCCTCGGTGAGGACGCCGGCGTCGCGCAGGCCCGCGAGCTTCTGCAGCTGATCGGCGAGGTCCGGAGCAGCGGGCGCCGCGGTCCCCTGGTGGGCGGCGTGGATGGCCTCGTTCACGGCCTCGGCGAACTGCTTCGCCTCGTCGTTCTGCTTCGAGTAGAAAGTCACCGCGTTCTCGTCCTGCTGGATGGTCTGCGTCTTCCCTGCGAACTTCTTCTGCGCGTCACCCGGCACCGTGAGCTGGATGTAGCCGACGGTGAGTCCGCCCTTCTTGTACTGGATCGAGGAGACGACGGCGATCGGCAGCTGCTTCTCGGTGCCGCGGGCGCCGGAGAAGACGGCCGCGCCGAGGCCCTTCCGCGTGATGCTGATGCTGCGGCCGTCGAACGTCATCGCGCCGTTGCTGCCCTTGAAGCTGATGTCTGCCATGAGATCCCCCTGTGTCGGTTCGGTGCGGCGAGCCTACCGAGCGCCGTCGCCGGACGCGTCACCCGCGGCCGCCCGCGACGGCCCCCGCTGCTGCACGACGAAAGCCCCCCTCGCCGCTCCGAGAGGAGGGCGAGGGGGGGCAGACCGGAAGCCGCGAGGCTCAGTAGGGCAGGAAGCGGAAGTTGTCGAAGCGGACGATGCGGTCGCTGCGGCCGATGAATCCGAAGCGGGTGTTGGTGCTGCCCGACGGGTTGGGGACGGAGTGCACGGTGACGCCGTTGATCTTGAACACGAGCGCGGTCGCTGAGCTGTCGACCGAGAGGACATCTCCCGCGGTCGGTGCCGTGGTTGAGGTCCACAGGTTGACGTACGCCCCATCGACGCGCCGGTTCACCTTGTAGACGTTCGCAGGGGTGGAGCCGGTCGTGGTCTTGTCCAGGAGGAGCACGTACTGGGTCTGCGTGGTGGGTGAGGCCAGTGCCACGAGTCCGCCGTACGCGTCACCGGTCGCGGCGATCGCGGCGATCGTGACAGAGGCGACACCGTAGGCGGTGCCGGCGTCGATCATCGCGTTCCCGGTGCTGCTCGACCGGGACAGCGCCGAACTCGAGCTGATCCCCCACGTGACCGGTCCGGTGCCGGTGGCGATCATGGTCTCCCACGTCTTCTCGCCCTGCTCGGTCGCTCCGAGCGTGGTGGTCGAGTCGGGACGGTTGAAGCTGTCGACGACTTCGACCTTGGGGACGAACTTCGGGAGGGTGAGGTCGGTGAACGCGACGGGCAGGGTCTGCCGGTATCCGGTGGGCATCAGGCTGTAACTCCCAGGTTGTCGGTGATGAAGCCCGCGGTCGCGGTCCTCGTGTTGGCGAGCGCGGCGACCGCGTTGCCGCGGAGGTCGTTGCCCTTGATGACGGTTCCCGCGTCGGTGTTCGTGCCGGAGAGGCGGACGCCGTTCTGCTGCATGGCGGCGTGGAGGCCGTACACCTCGTTGTCGCGCACGGTCAGCAGGGACGCGGCCGCGGTGGAGGCGAACGTGATGCCGTCGCGGTGCTCGGCGGTCACCTCGCGACCGTTGTCGCGGATCACGTTCCGGGCGATGAGCAGGCGGCGCGCCTGGTCCACGGACTGCACGAGCACTCCGGACGAGCCGTTGTCCTCGATCACGTTCGCGTCGACGGTCCACGCGTCGATGACGCCGCAGTCGGGCGAGAAGCGCACCCCGGCGCCCTTGTTCCCCGCGATGCGGTTCCCGGTGATGCGGTACGGGCCGTTGGAGGCGGTGTCCACGCGGATGCCCTCGGCGGTGTTGTTGAGGACCTGGCAGCCGGATACGGTGCCGTTGCGGCCGGCGGCGGTGATGAGGACCGTCTTCTCCCACCACATGCCGACCTCGTTGCCGACGAAGTGGCTGTTGGCGATGATCGCGCCGCCGGTGCCGCAGTCGCGAAAGCCGCCCCAGTTCCCGGACGCCCAGCAGCCGATGATGCGCAGGCCGATCGGCCAGTTCGGCGACGGGATGACGGCGCTGGTCTGCTTCTCGAGGAAGAAGCCGAAGAGGGCGTTGTCGTTCGCCGTGCAGTTGAGGTAGGTGACGGACTCCCACGCGAAGCCGCCCGTGCCGTAGCCGAAACCGGACGCGCCCGAGACGGTGTGCTTGTCGGTGATCCCGGACGCGGCGACGCCACGGCCGCAATTGAACGCTCGACAGTTGACGAAGTACGAGTCCTGCAGGTGGTCCACTCCGAAGCCCGTGGACCACGTGTTCCGCACGGTCACGTTCTCCCACACGGCGCGGCGCAGGAACGTCGCGTAGAAGCCCTTCACCCGGGTCGTGTACCCCATGCCGAGGCCGGTGGCCGCGTCGATCTCCTGCGTCTGCGCGGCGCCGTCGACGGTGAAGTCGTTGAAGCGGACGTCGTCGAGGAACTGGTCCGGGCTGGTGGTGCTGCCCGTGTACGCCTGGTAGATGAACGCCTGGCCGCCCTCGGGGAGGAAGACGGTCTCACCGCGCGAGTATCCGCGGATGCCGACCTTCGAGTAGAGCGGCAGCCGGCCCGTGATCCGGTAGCGGCCGGGCGGGACGTTCACCTGCACGGGGCCGACGAACGCTGCGAGGTCGCGGGCCTTGAGCAGCGCCGTCTTCATCACTGCGGTCGCGTCGGCGACGCCGTCGTTCGGGAACGGCACACCGACGGGCAGCACGTCGCGGACGTCGACCTGCGCGGCCGTCCCGAAGCGCGCCTTCGACTGCGGGATGAAGCGGCCGTCGAAGCCGACCGCGAGCTCGGACACGCGGTTCTCGGGGTCGATGAGCGCGTGCGCGAAGTCCGAGCCGGGCTTCATCGTCGCGAAGGCCGGGAACTTCACCTCCGGGTGCAGCTTGATCCAGGTCGCGCCGGACTGGTCGACTCCGCGGGAGATGTACCCGGCCTCGTCGGTCTCGACGTACACCCAATCGGAGATCACCGCCTCCGGCAGCCGCTCGTCGTCGGCGGACAGCAGGTTCCGCGCCTCGACTTCCACGCCCACAGCCGTCGTCGCCGCCGCACGGACGGTCTCGTCGGACGCGATCGCGGCGGCCGCGACGGGTGCGATGCGTTCGTCGACCGCCTGCTGCGTCTCGGTGCCGTCCTTGCGGATCAGCGCCGCAGCGGTTCCGTCGCTGACGGCTTGCATATCACCGAGGGGGGTCATGGCGGTCATGCGGTTTCCTTCCCGAGAAGCCAGAGACGAGGCAGGTCGCCGGAGATGTCGAAGTAGGCGACGTAGTCGCGGTCGGGCGGCCCGAATCCCCAGGAGACGACGCCGGGAGGTGCGGGCTGGACGAGCAGCTCCCCGATCGGTCCGCCACCTCGAGGGACACGCAGCTTCGCGCGGAGCCGCTGGTAGGCGGGCGCTTGTCCTGCGACCAGCCAGATGGCGGTGACCTCGTACCAAGACGCGGGGGCGAGGAACGTCGTCTCCCACAGGTCGACGCGGAACTGGCCGTACTGGTCGGGCGTCACCTCGACGGGTTCGGTGACGAGGATGCGCTCGTCTTCGGCGGCAGGCCCGGAGAGCGTGAACCGCAGCCGCAACCGTCGACCCGCGAGGGATCGGAGTCCGCAGTCGGTGATGGTGCCGTATACGGGCGCGAGTGCCATGACGTCCTCCGGTGGGGTGGTTGCAGACTTCGAGGCGGACACCGGCGATCGCAGACCCAGCGTGTCGAACGCGGCGACTCGAATCGTGACAGTGGTGTCGTCGCCGAGCCCGGTCGCTGTCCACTTCGGGGCGGTGACAGCGATCGTCGCCCTGCCGGTCTGGTAGACCTCGTAGTAGCTGATCGGGTTGTCGGCGGCGCTTGCGGTCCACGTGAACGTGATCGACTCGCCGCGCACGGTGGGTGTGCCGATGACGGGGCGGCCGGGCGCTCCGGGCGGTGTCTCCGGTTCGGGTGCGGCATCGGTGGAAGCGACGACGAGGGCGGACTTCGGGGAGCGCCGATCGTCCGTGTCGACCGCGACGACCTGGACGCTGATCGAAGACGACGGGGGCACGTTGAGCGCGGAGTACGACGGGGTGAGCGACGTGACCGGTTCGGTCGCGCCGTCCACGTACACGTCGTAGGAGGCGATCGGTGAGGCGCCGGCCGTCGCCGTCCACGTGAAGAGGACCGTGCTGCCGTCGACGGTGGGCGTACCGATGACCGGCTTCGTGGGAAGGGCCGGGTCGACGGGAGTCTCCGGCTCACCGGGCACCTCCGGCTCTTCCGGCTCTTCCGGTTCTTCCGGCTCTTCCGGTTCCTCGACAGGAGGCGTCTCGCCCGCTGCGGGAGTCGTGAAGGAGACGGGGGCCGAGAACGTCTCGGCGCCGTCGAACCGGTTGGAGGACACGGCCACCGTGTACGCGGTCGCCGGGGTGAGCTCGAGCAGCTCCGCGCCCGGCTCCTCCACGGCCGCCGCGATGACGTCGCCGTTCAGCCGCACCCGGTAGCCGAGCGAAGTCGGGCCGCCCCATGTGAGGAGGGCACCCGTCGACCAGAACTCGGCCACTGCGACCGAGCCGGGCGCAAGCGGCGGGGTGGGCGGTGGGACTACAGCCCCGCCGAAGGGGCCATCCCCGAACGGCCCGTCACCGAAGCCCATCGGATCAGCTCCACTTCGACGTCGGGAGGCTGGCCGCCACGACCGTCCCCGACGTCTTCTTGACGGTGGGGATCTGGTCCGTGCCGTTGAGGTTCACGACCTGCGCGCCCGCAGCGGACGCGATGGTCACGTGCCCGCCGACGACGTTGACCATCGCCGCGGGCATCGTTCCCGCGCCCGCCTTCTGCATGACGGCCGCATCAACTGCGATCGCCAGACGCGTGACGCCGGCCGTGGTGTGACCCTTGACGCGGATCAGGTCCGTGGTCGTCGAGGTGTTCCGGGAGAAGTCCGCGAAGATGTCGCCCACGAAAGCGATCGTGTGCTTCACGGGGCTGGACGGGGTGGGGCCGTAGTAGCCGCCCGGCTCGATGCTGAACATCGCGAGCTTGTTGCGGCCCGGGCGCGGGTCGATGATGTACGTGTCCACGCCGGTCAGCTCCCAGCCGATGGTGTCGTAGGCGGTCTGCCCGCCGTCGTCCGCGGAGCAGCCGACGTACATGACCGAGTGGTGGATCGACTCGGCGGCGAGCCCCTGACGGAAGCCGGACTGCTCGTAGCCGTTGGCGCTGCAGTTCACGTAGAGGGTCCGCGAATGCGTGGGCGTGAGGGGCCAGGTCGTGCCGCTCGGCTTCGGGTTCCCGGAGGCGGCAGTGGTGCCCGCGGTGGGGTCGTTGAAGCCGTTGGTCGCGCCGAAGACGTGGCAGTCGATGTAGGTGGTGCTCTCGGATCGGGTTCCCATGCCCGTCTTGCCGGAGTCCTTCTGCCCGCCCGCGACGACACCGTTGACGACGCACCCGATGAAGAACACGTCGCTCGCGCCGTGGTGAGTGTCGAATCCCTGCGCGTAGGTGTCGAACGACTGGCAGTCCTTGATAAAGAGGAACTCCTGGATGCCGTGGCGCAGGGTGTCGGAGACGTCGCTGAGGAACTGCGAGTTCGCGGACGGGTTGGTCGTGATCCCGTGCCGGAGGTTCGCGAACTGGCATCCGATGAGCAGGCAGTTCTTCGCGGTGCCCTCGTACTCGACGCCGTATCCGTAGGCGCCCTCGGACTGGATCGCATCGTTGGGGAGCGACTGCACCTGGCAGCCGGAGATCATGCCGCCGTAGGGCGACGCGAGCCGGAAGCCGTTGCGGTAGCCGCGCTTGAAGACGATGTTGCTGTACCGGTGGTGGACCGCACCGGACACCGACACTGCGGCGGCGCGGACCTGCCCCGTGGAGTCGGGGTCGTTGACGGTCGTGAACGAGATCCCGTCGATGCGGGAGTCGAGGTTGGAGAAGTAGTCGCCGACGGGGTACCCGGTGGAGGCGGTGTAGCCGTTGATGGACCCGCCGAGCTTACGGAGGACACGCGTGGCGGTGACCTTGTCCCAGTCGTAGCGGGTCGCGGTCTTGAAGACGACGACGCCGTCCGCAGCGACCTTCCCGACGACCGTCGACCCGCGGAGGAGGTTCTCGTCCTTCTGGAACGTGCCGAACACCTGGCGGGTGATGATGCGCTTGTTCGCGGACCCGTTGTAGTCCGGCTGACAGGACTCGATCTTCATCGTCGCACCCGACGTGGCGCCCTTGAGGCTGTTGTCCTCTGCGAGGTCCGACGCTGCGCCGCTGACCAAGAAGGACACGCCGAGCACCTCGAGCGCATCGGCCATGACGACCTTCCCGGTGGCGGGGTCGCCGGTCGGGTAGGCATCGTTCTTTGTCGAAAGCAGGTTGTTGACGACGGTGCCCGGGAGACTCCACGTGTAGAAGCCGGACGTGTAGTCGGAGGTGGACGAGCGGGCCGGCTTGGCGACGATCTGCCACACCATGTCGGCCTTGAACTTCGCGAGCTGGTTCATCGCGACGGCCGCGAAGGAGACGGTGTGCTTCTCGTCGGACGCGCCCACGACCATGCGCTTGAACGACGTCAGCGACACCTCCGGCGACGGGGAGACCTCCTGCCGGACGATCGTCGACCCCTGACCGATGAGCTCCCCGCACCCGGCGAGGTTGAGGTGCTTGTCGTTCCAGTTCGACTTCAGGCTCGAGTCGCCCACGAGGTAGCGGTGGTCGATGACGATCCGCTTGCGCTGCGTGTGCGCCGCGTTGATCAGCGCCGTGAAGTCGTTCGTGACCGGGTTCGACGAGCTGTACGGGGTGAGGTTCCACTGCGGGTCATCGGCGCGCAGGTAGCCGACGAGAGCCGACGGGACACCCGCGGCCGCCAGCTCGCGCACCGCGCTGTCGACGGCGCTCGTGTACTGGTAGATCGCGGTGCTGTCGGTGGAGCCCTTCGCGGGCATGGCGGGGATGGTGGTGACCACGGCGGGCTCCTGTCAGGTGTCGGCGCGCGTCAGGGTCAGCCGCCGGGATGGGTGTGGAGACATGCAGAAGCCCCCGCCTGTTTGGGCTGGGGCTGAGGTGGTGGTGGGGTGTCGCTGCCTCAGCGGCGAGCGCCGAGGGTGTCGCGCTCCTTGCGGGCGCGCTTGTCGACGGCGGCGAGGGCGGACTCGAGGCCGGCGTCGGTGGTGGTGATCACGACGGGGGCGGTGGTCGCTTCGTGGCGTCCCTGCCGGGTGGAGTCCTGGCGGGCGTTGACGCCGATCTCGGTCGCGAGTGCGGAGAGCGCGGCGAGGACGACGATGACGAGCGACTGCCAGGTGAAGCCGGTGATCAGGGGGACGATCAGGGTCGCGATCGCGGCGAGGATCGCGAAGCCGGTCTTGAAGAGGCCGGCCCAGGCGCCCTTCGCGAGGGGGACGGCGTAGGTGATCGCGAGGCCGGCGAAGAGGGCGAGCAGCTGCCCGGCCTCGGTGCCGTCGATCCGCTCGTCGGAGAGGGCCGTCTGCAGGCCTCCGAAGAGGAGGATCGCGGCGGGGAGGAGGGCGGCGAGGTAGCGGTCGAGCACGGTGTTACTCCTTGGTCGGGGTGGTCGGAGCCGGCGCGGAGATCCCACTGCCGGGGAGGACGGTCTCGAGGCGCGGCCAGCGCTCGATGTCGTCGGGTTCGACGCCGCGGAGGATGAGCTCGCGGCGCATGACGGTCGCGTGCTCTTCCATGCGGCGGCGGTTGCGTGCCTCGGCTTCGGCGCGCTGATACTCGCGGTCGCGCTGCGCGACGAGGTCGTTCTTCCGCTTCGACTCCTTCGCGGAGACGCCGGTCTTGATGAGGGTGATGATGGACACGAGCTCGCGGAAGAAGACCCCGATGCCGCCGGCGCCGAGGACGGCGACGATCAGGGCCACGATGTTCACGTTCTCGATTGCGGGCACTGCTGCGCTCCCCCTCTACTCGGTACGCGGCGCGACGTCCTGGGTTCGCCTCCGCATTGCCTCGGCGACGCGCGACTGGAAGTCCTTATGCGACGGATCGGACGCGAAGATCTGCAGCTCGACGTACCGCCGGATGAGCACGGCCATCGCGACGAAGACGAGGGTCGTCGCGACGGCGGCCGTGATCGAGTCGAACGCGGTGCGGCCGAGGATCACGAGGTAGATCAGGATCCCGAAGACGGCCGCCGGCGTCGCGGGCACCTCGAGGACCCAGTAGCGGGACAGGCGGCCCACGAAACCGAGGAGCCCGCCGACGAGCAGCAGCAGCGACCAGACGCCGATCAGCCAGTCCCAGCCCGCGAGCTCGACCTGCACGGTCGTCGGGGTGAAGAACAGCGCGTAGACGCCGCCGGCGACGATCGCGAGGTAGATGACCATGTCGATGACCCTGATCAGCGCCTCGAGGCGGCGGCGCTTCTCGTCTGGGATGGGGTAGCGGTCCATCGCGGGGATCAGCGCTCCGGGGAGGGCGTCACCGGCGCCTCTGCCGGGGCGGTGTAGCCGTCGGTGACGGCGGCGATCGCGTTCTGGCGGTTGTCGACGTTGGTGAGGCGGGTGTTGATGTCCGCCAGCAGGCGCACGCCGGCGACCTGCATGATGTAGACCCGCGAGAGCAGGTCGTCGGTGGTGAGCTGCACGCCGTTCGCGTCGACGTGCTGCAGGTCCTCGCCGGTGGCGCCGAGGACGTTGAGGGCTTCCTGGATCTTGCCGAGGTCGGTCATGTTCTCCTCCTGGAGGGTGTCGGTGTAGCGCTTGAAGAAGATCTCCGGGTCGCGGGCGACGCCCTGCGGGTCGCGGGTCTCGAAGTGCAGGTGCTTCGCGGTGACGTTGCCGGTCGCGCCCTGCACGCCGATCGCCTGGCCCGCCTTGACGACGTCGCCGACCTTCACGAGCGCCTGCGACTGGTGGCAGTACCAGGTCTCGTAGCCGTCCTCGTGGCGGATGCGGGTGCGGCGGCCGTAGGCGCCGGCCATCGCGACCTCGACGACGACGCCGTCGGCCGCGGCGTAGATCGTGTCGCCGTTGCCCCAGCCGTAGTCCTGGCCGTAGTGGATGGCGGGCGACGTCTTCGTCGGAAGGTCGCCCTTGCGCGGCCCGAAGCCGGTGTTGATCGAGCCCGGCGAGGGCCGGGCGGTGAGCATGAAGGTCACGGCGTGCTCCTAGTGGTCGTTGGCGATGAAGAGGCGGCCGTCGGAGGCGACGGTGAGGTTGCCGGTCGGCGAGCTCGCGCGGAAGAGGCGGCCGTCGGGTGCGACGGTGAGGTTGCCGCCGCCGGACGCGACGCGGGTGAGGCGGCCGTCGGCGCCGACAGTAAGGTTGCCGCTGCCGGTCCCGGGGTCGCCCGGGTCGCCGGAGCCGGGGTCGCCGGGGTCCGTGGGGTCGGCGCCGCCGGCGGTGATGAACTTGGTGAAGTCGACGCGGCGGCCGGCGCCGTCGAGGCCGTGGACGTGAAGGTGGACGTCGCCGCCGTAGTCCGCGCCGTTGGCGGAGGCGCCGGACCAGCCGATGACGGCGCCCTCGTCGTAGTGCTGCGCGGCCGCGAACCTCGACTGGTGCTGCACGACGATCGCGACCATCGGGCCGGCGGCCTCGGGCGGATAGCCGGCGGCGGGGAGGATGCGGTTGAGGGGCTGGTCGAGGATGAGGATCGAGCGGCGGCCGGCGGAGCCGACGGACCCGGCGGCGTACTCGCCGCTGCCGCCGGAGGTGCGCAGGGTGCCGGCCGCGGGCGCGCGCAGCGGCGTGCCGTAGCCGAGGGGGTAGTCGATGCCGCCCGCGGAGTAGGAGCCGTGGTCGGCCCAGGTGCCGGTGACCCGGTAGCTGGCCCAAGGGTTGTAGGGCATCAGCTGTTCGGCAAATTGCGGAGGAAGATCGCGCCGTCCTTGAGCTCGATCCACGCCCCGTCGGCGCCGTCGGGGCCGGTGATCTGGACGCCGTCGCCGCTCATGGTGATCGTCGCGCCGCCGCCCTCGATGGCGAGGCCGTTCTCGTTGAGCCGGATGGTGTTCGACCAGGCGCGGATCTCGAGCGGGACGCCGAAGCTGGTGACGTATCCGATGCCGTTCTCGTAGAACAGCTGCATCGATTGGGCCTTGTCCCCGGACTGCGATGCGACGAAGCGGCCGCCGCCCTTGACGTGCACGCGGCCGACGACGTCGAGCATGCCGTAGACCTTCTGCGAGCCCTGGCCGGCGTCTTCACCGTCAGCCTTGCCGACGATGAGGCCCTCGGGCGAGGTGATCTCGAGCGCGCCCCGGGAGACGGAGGAGAAGCCGATCGGCGCCTGCGATTGCAGGGCGTGGATCGCGTCCCAGAGGCGTGCGAGCTCGCCGCGGTCGATGTCGTTGAGCTTCACGGCTACCTCCGCTGGACGGTCAGGGGGACGTTCCCGGAGAGGTCCCAGCGGTAGGCGATGACCTGGTGCTGGTGGCCGCCTGGAGGGCTGTCGGGGATGTACAGGTCGTCCTGGACGTGCAGGGAGATACGGTCGCCGAGGCGCAGCTGGGCGAGGCTCCGGCCGCCGGGCGTGGTCGCCTCGGCGCGCATCGTGTAGGCCCACTGCTCGATCGGTTCACGGTTGGTGACGAGGTCGGAGATCGCGTGGTTGTCGAGGTCGGCCTGGTCGTCGATGTCCTTGTAGGAGTCGGCGCGGTCGCGGATCATCGCGGCCGAGCCCGAGTAGCCGTACGCGAAGCCGACTCGCATGCTCGCCTCGGACCCCTTGCCGAGGCCGATGCTGCCGGTGCGGAGGTCCTGGCCGTTGAGCCGATAGCGGACGCCGCTGAGGGGCTGCTCGGGCGCGTCGAGGTTGAACTCGAAGTCGCCGGACTCGAGGCGCGGACTGCCGGTGCGGACGACCCATTCGATGCCGCCGTCGGCGCGGTAGCGGGGCTCGAAGTCGACGTCGGGGCCATCGTTGAGGTTCTGGATCTCGGTGAAGGCGCGCTCGGCGGTCCAGAGCTCGTAGAACCACCAGGTGCGGTCGATCGTGCCCGGGCCGTCGTCGGGCAGCACGATGGGCAGGTTCCACTCCCCGCCGCGCCCCTGCGTCGCCTCGAGGAGGATCTTCCGCAGGGTCGCCGCGTGGCTTCGGGCCGTGACGGAGCGGGTCCCGTTGGGATAGTCCTGGGGGTTCACGGGGTAGAGGAAACGGTTGGAGAGGAAGTCGCGCACGCAGACGCTGCGGACGGTCGCCTGCTGCTTGGCTCGGTCCCACGGTTCCAGGGAGTGGATGTACCCGGCGTACTTCGCGACGCCGTCCCACGCGGCGACGATGATGCGGTTCCAGAGCGGACCGAGCAGGCCCGTCCAGTTGAGCCCGTCGTCGCGCTGCAGCTGGAAGGTGTGGGTGCCCTGGCCGACGCCGTTCAGCACGCGGTCGCCGGACGAGGCGATCGGTCGGACGTTCGCCTGCAGGAGGTTCCCGTTGTGGCCCTCGTGGATGCTGTGAGTCCAGACCATGGGCGCCCCCTAGACGTAGGTGTCGGTGAGGTAGGTCCGCAGGGTCGCGCCGCCGGCGCCGGAGAGCGTGTGCTGCACCTGATCGCCGTTCGAGATGGTCCACTGGCCGGGGCGGGAGATGCCGCCGTACACGACCTCGCCGTTCACCCGGAGGGTCGTGTCGCGCAGGTCGATCGAATGCACCTCGCCGACCACGCACGGGCGCGTCACGGTGATGGTGCGACCCTCCGGGCCGTTGATCGTGTAGCCGTTGGGCGCGTCACCCTCGACCTCGAAGCGAGGGATCGCCGGGAAGTTGCCGAAGTGGAACGCGGCCTCCTGCTCGAAGGGGCGCTCCTCGCCGTATTTGCGGGGGTCGGGGTAGCGGAGCTGGATCTGCCAGCGCGCGAGTCGCGGGTCGCTCCCGTCGATGTCGAACCGGGGCAGCGCAGTCGCGAGCTTGCCGCGCGCCCACTGCGTGACTTGGTCGCGTTCGACGGAGACGATCTTGGACGCGCCCGAGGAGACGATGCCGGTGAGGTACTCGCCCAGCTGCGCGGTCTCGCCGGGGGTGGACGAGACCGCGTAGCCGGAGAAGGACGTGACCCGGGCGCCGAGGTAGGAGGGGAGGTCGTACTCGCCGTGCTGCCCGTCCCGCTCGACGGATGTGAATCGGATGTCGACGCCTCCGTCCCAGCCGGTGAATCCTCCTGGCTCGAGGAAGAAGCCCTTGGTGAGGCCGCGGCCGCTGTGGTGGATGGCGAGCCCGTTGACGGTCACGAGCATCAGCGAGCTCCTCGCAGTTCGTAGTTCAGCTGGTCGTTCGCGACGCGCGCGATCTCGCCGGCCGAGGTTCCGTCGCCGCCGTAGATGTTCTGCGTCACCTGCGGCCCGCCTCGGTTCGCGTTCCCGATGTCCGGGTCGACCGTCGCCCCCCGCGGCAGGGTGAGCAGCTCGGGACCTCGCTCGCCGACGATGACCGAGCCGGCGCCGGTGATCGAGCCGCCCTTCGCGAGCATCGGGATGTTCGGGATCGAGAGGGAGATGCCGATCGCGTCGCCGACGACGCCGGTGATGCCGTTGACGCCGTCGATGAGGTCGTTGATCGGGCGGATGATGTTGTTGATGAGGTCGGTGACGAAGGACACGACGCCCTCGAACGCGCCCCGGATGACGTCGCCGATGGTGGTGAAGACGGTCCCGAAGGTGTCGCCGATGGTGCCGAGGATTCCGGCGATCGTGTCCCACGCTCCGGTGAAGAACGAGATGATCCCGTTCCACAGGCCCGACCAGACGGAGCCGATGAGCTCGCCGACGGTGGTGAAGACGGTGAGGACGAGGTTGATGTAGCCGGTGACCGCGCCGACGATCCAGTTCCAGACGCCGCCGACGAAGTCGCCGATGCCGGTCCAGAGGCCGTTCCACCAGGCGGAGATGATCGCGCCGATGATCTGCAGGCCGGTCAGGAAGTTGGTGAAGACCTCGGAGACCCAGGTGGTGAAGCCGGTCCAGATCTCGACGATCCAGTTCCCGAGGCCGCCCCACATCTCCGACCACCAGGCGCCGAAGGCGTTGAGGCCGTCGGTGATCCAGCCGATGAAGCCGCCCCAGATGTCGGTGATCGTGGCGACGACGGTGTCCCAGTTGAGGACGAGCAGCACGACCGCGGCGATGAGCGCGACGATGCCGATGATGATCCAGGTGATCGGGTTCGCGAGCAGCGCGATCGTCGACGCCCAGATCGACGCCGTCCACGCGATGAACGCGAGGACGAGGGCGCCGCCGATGACGCCGGCGATGATGCCGACGGACTGGGTGTTCTCGCCGACCCAGGTGCCGAGGTCGTTGAGCAGCGGCATCGCGGCGGTGAGGCCGTCGCCGAGAGCGGTGAAGACCGCGGTGGCGATCGGCTCGAACGCCTCCATCGCCTTGTTGAGCGTGATCTGCCAGCGCTCGGCGAAGTCCATCGTCTCTTCACCGACGCCGAGGATCGTGTCGCCGGTGGCGCCGGTGGCCGACATCAGGTCGTCCATGTTCAGGACGCCGTCCTGCAGCGCCCCCACGAACTGTGAGGCGCCCTTCGTGCCGAAGACCTCGGACGCGAGGTTCAGCGCGGAGGCCGTGTCGCCGGCGTCGACGAAGGACTGGATCTCGCCGGTCACGCGCTGGAACGCGGCCTGCGGCTCCTCGCCGTCCTTCGCGAGGTTGATCATGCCCTTCGACATCGACCCGAGGATCGCGGTCGAGTTGAGGCCGGCCTTGTCGAGCGTGCCCATCAGCGACACGGACTCGTCGAAGCCGAAGCCGAGGTTCTGCAGCGCGGGCGCGACGGTCTGCACACCGGACGCGAGCTCGTTCATGCCGACGCCGGTCGCCTGCGACACCTGGAAGAGGCTGTCCATCGCGCCCTCGACGGCCTCACCCTCGACGCCGAACGCGGTGAACGCGGCTGACGTGGCCTGCACGTCCACGGCCTGGCCGAGGATCCGGCCCGCCTCGAGGTACTGCTTGCCGACGGTCTCAAGGGTGTCCCCGGACAGCCCGAGTCGGGTGTTCAGGTCGGCGACGGTCTGACCGGCCGCCTCGAAGTCGGTCGGGATCGAGGTCCCGATGTTCTTCGCGACCTCGGAGAGCCCCTCGAGCGCCTCGCCCTGCGCGCCCGTTCCGACGCGGATGGTGTCGGTGATCTCGTCGAAGGTCGACCCGATCTCGTACAGGCCCTTGAACGCGCCGACGACGCCCGCGACGATGCCGGCGCCGGCGAGCGCTTTGACCATGCCTCCGCCGAAGAGGCCGCCGGCCTTGTCGCCCTCGCGGGAGGCCGCGTCGGCGGCTCCCCCGAACTGCTTCGCGATCTCGTCCTGGATGCCCTCAAGCGTCGGGACGAGGCGCATGTAGCCGGTGACGACCTCGTTGCCTTCGGGCATGGCGACCTACCTCTCGTCGTGCGCGCGGTGCGGTGCCGGCGGTCGGCTGGTGAAGCGGCCGTAGGCGTCGCGCGCCCGGCCGGGCGGCGCGGGCGGGGTCTTCGCCTGCGCGTCCCACCAGCTATCGAACTCGGCGACGGGGATCGCGTCGCGGCCGAGCTGCTGGGTGCGCTTCTTCTCCCACGGGCGCGGGATCGGCTTGGGTCGCGGGGCGGACTTCTTGCCGGCGCGCTGCCAGTTGCCCTGCGCGAGGGTGTCCGCGATCATCGCGAGCAGCTGCTCGCCGATGTTCCAGCGCGCGCCGTGCACGGATTCCGACGTCGACGTCGTCGCGACCTGCTCCCACCGGCGGATGAGTAGGCGCAGCTCGAACCAGCTGAGCCGCTCGGTGCCGATGTCGTGGAGGTGGAAGCCGGCGAGGACGAGGTCGGTGCGGATGGCCTCTGCGTGCTCTCCGGTCAGGAGGTCGAAGAGGCCGTAGATTCCCCCAGCTCGATCTCCGAATCGCCCTTCCAGGCGCGCATGAAGTCGTTGAACTCGTGGCGGTCGAGCTTGTCGAGGTGCTCGAGCTGCTCCTCGGTGAGGATCCCCTCGAGGAGGGTGAACGTCTGGTCGACGGCGGCGAGCTTCCGCGACTTGCGGAGCGCCCCCATCGGGATGTTCTCGAAGCGGGGCGCGACGATCTCGTAGCCGTCGGGCAGGGTGTGGTGGAACTTTTCGAGCATCAGGGGCCTTTCGTGGTGGCGGAAGGGACCTGCGTGGCACCGGGCGGGACGGGTCCCTGGTCGTCCCGCCCGGTGTTCGGTCACGCGGCGGCGGAGACGACGCCGTCGTCGGTGAAGATGTAGATGTTCTGGCCGGCCGCATCGGGGTAGGTGGCGAGGGTGACGGGCAGCGTGATCGCGCCGGTGGCCGTGAGCGGGATCTCACCGCGGGAGACGATCTGCGACCGCGGAGCGACGACGAGGACGCGACGGTCGCCGTCCTTGACCTTGAAGTACCGAGCCTTGATCGGGAGCTCGTTGCGCCCGAGCGAAGCGCGCATCTGCGTGCCCTTTGTGGTGGTCGCGGCCGTCACTTCGACGTTGTCGTCGCCGAAGTAGTTCCGCGCGGACTGGGCGTTCAGCTCGAGGTGGGTCCAGGAGATCTCGCCGGTGAACTCGGTGAGGATGCGGCGGATCTCCGCCTGCGACCAGTCCTTGATCGACTCTGTCGAGTCGGAGGGCGTGATGGTGACGCCGTCCTCGTTCACGTAGCCGGAGTCCTCGAGCTCCGCGTCGGAGAAGTCGTCAATCGAGTCGAACATCTCCTCGATCTCGGGGCCGGTGAGGATGGCACCGGTGGCCTTCTGGTCGGGCGCACCGACGAAGACGCTCTTGTTGCTGACAGGCATGGCTGCCCCTTTCAGGCGTGGTGGGATGGCCGCGGCGCGCGCGACGAGGGCCGCCCCCGGCGGGGACGGAGCGAGGGGGTCGTCAGAGCTCGGTGAGGCGGCTGTCGACGACGAGGGTGCGCGTGTAGCGGTTGCGCTTGGTGACGGGGTCGGCGCTGTTCGCGCCTCCGCCGAGCGAGCCGACGCGGTAGACGAGGATCCCGGGGAGGTGGTCCTCGCCGACGAGGGACCGGACGAGGGCCGTTGTGGCGCGCATGAGACGCGCGGTCGCGGTGAGCGTCGGGCCGAAGCATTCGAGGGTGATCTGCTGGCCGATGAGGACCTGGTCGCGGGTGTCGGTGCCGCCGGTGTCGACGACGCGCACGTGCAGCCCGTCCTCAACACGCCCGGAGACGGTCGCGGCGAGCCCGTTGCCCGCGAGGCCCTCGGGCAACCAGCCGATGAGAGCGGCGGCGAGCTCGGGCTCAGCGAGCAGCTCAGCCACGACGCACCGCCCCGAGCGCGGCCGCGAAGATCGTGGAGTCGGCGCGGACGGCGTCGAACGCTTCGGCAGACACGGGCCGGACGATGGTCGAGACGCGGTCGAAGCCGTACAGGCGCTTGGGCTCGAAGCCCTCGCCGAGCTCGTCGGCGGCGCGCTGTCCGGCAGCGTCGACCCAGTCGGCGACCTCGCGGGACTGCAGGATCTTCGCCATGCCCTTCGAGTTGAACTCGAGGCGGGAAACGTTCCTATTGGCCATGGGTCCACCTCCGCAGCACGAACAGGGTGTGGGCGAGCGCGCCGGTGGGCGAGGGGACGCGGCTGGGTTCGCCTTCGACTTCGTAGTCGACGCCGGCATACTCGATGCGGTCTTCGGCGGTCACGTCGACGCCCGCGGGCGCGGCGACCTGGTAGCCGGTCGCGACCGCGAGGCGGTCGTCGGTGACCTCGGTCGAGGTGATCGGTTCAAGCCAGCAGCCGGCGATCGTGATCGTCTCGGGTGTGGCGTCGTAGTCGCGGACGCTGGTGCCCTGGTCGTCGATCTGCGGGTAGCGCTTCCGGGTGATCGTCATGCGGGCGAAGGTGGAAAGCATCAGGGGGTCCAGCCGATCCGGTAGGTCGCGAGCTGCTCCTGCTCGTGAGGGAGGAGGACGATGCCGCCGGCGACGCCTGCGGCGGTCGTAGACCAGGTGACGGACGCGGAGAGGGTCTGCTCGCGGACGATGCCGAGAGGCGAGCCGAGGGCGCGGGACGCGATCTGCAGCGTGAGGTCGGCGACGGTGGCGGGGACCTCGTCGTAGCCGTGGGTGAAGGTGGCGACGATGCCGCCGAAGCGGTCGGTCCAGCGGCGGCCGCGGATGAGGCCGAGGCCGGAGACGTCGAGGGTCGCGATGTCGACGGTGGTGCCGCGCTCGACGATGCTGACGAGGTCGACGAGTCGGAGGGTGGGGAGGACGAGGAGGTCTCCGCCGGGTCCGTCGAGGCGGACTTGCAGCTCCTCGACCGTCGCGATGTGCCAGCCGCAGTGGTCGCGGATCAGTCTGGACGCGGCGTCGAGGGCGGCGTCGAGGTAGGGGTGGGTGTCGGCGGTGATGGCGCCCAGCGACCGGGCGGCCATCTGCTCCTTGTCGGCGAATGCCTCGGCCACGGCGCCTCCTACTTGGTCTTGGGCGCGGGCGCCTGCTTGTCGCGCGGCTTGCGCGCGGCGGTGTTGCGCGGCTGGGCGGCTGCCTTCGTGCCGGTGCGGAGCACGGCGCCCGCGGGCACGTCCTCATCGTCGAACTGGTAGGTGCTGCCGCGGTAGTCGTACTCTCTGAGCGCCATGGCGCATCCCTTCGGAGGGGGTGGCTGACGGGGCCGGGCGGTGAGGCCCGGCCCCGTCAGATGGATCACGCCGGAGCGGCGCTCGAGAAGGTGACCTTCACGAATCCGGCCGGCTGCCGGGCGGCGAGCGCGAGGCGCTCCTCCGCGCGGATGGTGACGCGGTTGTTGGTGAAGTCGTCCTCGTCGGTGTTGGTCGACTCGACGCGCACGCCGCCCTTGCGGATGACGGACGCCGACTGGGCGTACGCGCCGACGAGGGCGGTGCCCGCGGTGATCGCCGGGGTGACGACGGTGCGCAGGCCCCAGAGCGGCGGCTGCTCCTGAATGCCGCCGTTGCCGTACTGGCCGGAGAAGAACCCTCCGCCGAAGTACTGGCCGTTGCCGTCCTTGGAGAGACGCAGCGTCTGGTAGTCGGCCGGGTTGATGACGATGCCGTCGGCGTCGAACCCGGAGCCAGTGACGACCTTCGTGATAGCGCGGAACAGGGCGTCCGCGTTGTCGGTGCGGTTCGCGGCGGCCTCGGTCTGGATGCCGACGCGGTTGAGCAGGCCCCGGATGTTGGTGCCCGCACCGCTGCCGGAAAGCAGCTGGTTCTCCTCGAAGAGCCCCAGGTGGTAGAGCAGGCGGCCGTCGACCGCGCTCTTGTACCAGGGGAGGTCCTCGATGATCTCGTCGGACTCCTTGATGAACGCGGCGATCTTCTTGAGCGCCTCGGTCACCGCGGTCGGGTCGGCGAAGTGGAGCTGCGGCTTCTGGCCGTTCTCGGCGACGGTGGTGAAGTCGCCCTCGAGCGCGCCCTCGACGAAGTAGGTGATCGCCGAGCCGGAGATGGTCTCGCTGCCGAGGAGGTCCGCGACGGTCAGGCGGCGGCGGACGCCGGTGACGATGTTGCGGTCGACGTCGGTGACGGCGGGGCCGAACACGGAGCCGACGGTCTGCACGTCTCCGGCGGCCTTGAACTCGGGGGCGGAGAGGGTGAACTTGCTTCCCTTCTTCCCCGCGAGCTGGTCGCCGACGGTCTTGATGAAGTGCTCGCCGAGGGACTTCGCCTGCTTCTGGGCGGGCGCCTCGTCGGCGCCGGTGAGGCCGGCGGAGAGGTCGTCGAGGGCGCGCTTGCCGTCGAGCTTCTTGGCGAGGTCGGCCGCGGTCTTCGCGAGGGTGTCGGCCTCGGCGAGGTCCTCGTCGGTGACGTCGTCACCCTTGGCCTTGAGTCCGGTGATGAAGTCGCGGGCCGCCTTCTGCGCGGCCGCGTGCTGTTCCATGAGAGTCGCCATCAGGCGCTCCTTTCGCTGAGGAGGATGGTGGATTCACGCAGTGCCACGGTCGCCGCGCGGGAGCGCGACTTGGCGGACGGGTTGACGCTGGGCTCCTCGTCGGCCGGCGACTTGGCCCCGTGGGGCTCCTCGTCGTCGGCGGACTTGGCCGGTGCTTGACCGCTGGCCTTCTCCGTGTCTTCGGTGGGGAGGGTGGCGAGGACGTTGCTCAGCAGATCGACTGCCGAGCGGATGTCGCCCTCGTTCTTCGCCGACAGGGTCCTGCCGGCCTTCGCCGCGTCGACGAGCGCTTCCGCGTTCGCCTTCACGGCGACGACTGAGGTGTCCTGGTTCGCGCCGATCGGCACGAACGAGAACTCGTAGACCTTGAGCTTCCGGAGCTCGTTGGCCTTGGCGCCGTCCTCGAGCTCGACAGTCCCCTCGTCGAGGACGTCGTACGCGAAGGACAGCTGCGAGAGACGGCGGCCCTTGACGAGGCGGTACACCTGCGGGCCCTTCGGGGAGTCGAGGTCGAACTTCCCGCGGACGCGCCAGCCGTGGTCGTCCTCGCTCATCTCGAGCGCCTCGGCGACGTAGAAGTCGGGGTCGTCGAGGCGGTGACCGAAGAGGCCGGGGAGGGCGTTGCCGGACGCCTCCCACTCGGCGATGGTGTCCAGGAACGCGCCCTTCGCGACAATGTCGCCGTAGCTGTCGGGCGTCCTGGTGAACGTGGACGGGTAGACGATGAACTCGCCCTCGGCGAGGCCATCGTCGGGGCCCGCCTTGACGTTGACGGGGACGGTCTTGGTCTCCATGGGGAGCCTCCTAGTAGATGATCGAGACGCCGCAGTTGCAGCCGGAGACGCCGTCGGCGCCGAGGACGGGGTCGCCGGGCCAGTCGGCGCCGTTGGAGAACTGCTCGTCGATGCCGACCGTCTCGCCGTCCATCGCGGCGTGATCGGGGCGAGGGTTGTCGCCGGTCTCCCACGTCTTCTGGGCTGCGCTGCCGGTGGTCTGCTGCGCGGCTTCGACGAGTGCGAACCCGGCGAGACCGGCGACGAGCGCGGTCGCAGCGGATCCGGTGCGCGCGGACTCGGCCTCGGCGAAGACGTCGGCGGGGTCCGCTTCGTCGTCGTCGATGGCGTCGTCGAGCCGCTCCTTGGTGGTGGAGTTGATCGCGCCGGCGCGCGAGTCTGCGACTGCGCGGAGGAACGCGCGGGTGCGGTCCTCGTCGTAGTCGCCTTCGGTGAAGCCGAGGCGCTTCGACTGCTCCTGCCCGAGCTCGGTGGCCGTGGTCATCGCGAGGGCGTAGAGGTCGTCGGAGAGCTCGCGGTCCCAGCGGGCGCCGTCCCAGTAGGCGCCGGCCGCCTTCGCGCCGAGGGCGGAGAGGACGGCGCGGCGCTGCCGAGCGAAGAACGTGGAGAGGACCTCGGCGGCCTTCTCGACGTAGCTGGTGGTGTCGAGGTCGTCGGACTTGAGCGACACGCGCGATCGCGGGGCCTTCCGGCCCGACTTGGGTGCCGAGTCGCGGGGTGAGGCTTGCCCGCCGACGAGGACGTTGAGCGGGGTGACGAGCTGCGCGGCGTCTCCGCCGAGGGCGGGCATGTTGTTGCGCGAGCGCGCCTCGTCGGCGGTCATCCACGGGCGGCCGACGGAGGCGGAGAGCACGGCGGCCTGCTCCTCGAACGAGCCCTGCAGCTTCTCGGCGATGTTGAACTCGACGTAGATACCGGTGGCCGCCGCCACGCGGGGGACGAGGAAGGCGTTGAGCCGGTCCTCGATCTGGGCCATGAGGGGGCCGAGGGTTTCGCTGTAGAGCATGCGCCGGAACTCGCGCACGTTCGAGAAGTTGGCGTTGTCGAGCTGCCCGATCATGGTCGGGTTGACGTGGTAGACCGACGCGACGGTGGAGATCGCGAGCTTGGCCGCGTCGATGTACTCCTCCTCGTGGGCGGAAAAGCCGACGCGGCTCATCTTCATGCCGTCCTCGAGGAGCAGCGTGCCGCCGGCCTTGCTGCCTCGTCCGGAGAAGGCGTTCTTGAAGGACTCGGTGAACCGCTTGCGGGCCGCTTCGCCCCACTCTCCGGCGGGTCGTTCGATGACGGTGCCGACGCGGCCACCGCGGGCCCACACCTGCTGGCGGTACTCGGACGCCTGGATCTGCTCGGCGAGGGTGGACTTGAGCGCCTCGATGGGCGACTTCCCTTGCTTCTTCGCGATCGGGTTCCAGCCGACGAACGGGAGGACGTTCTCGGCGTCGATCCTGAAGGCCTCCTTGCCGGGAGGCGCGACGATCCACTTCTCGGGCGCCCAGAAGTCGCCGCCCTCGTTGCCGACCACCCACGCCGCGGGGATCGGGCGGATCTCCCACCCGGACGCGGTGTCGCTCTCGGCCAGCAGCCAGTAGGCGGTGTCGTAGAGGTCGATGGTGGAGACGAGGTCGTAGATGAGCTCGTAGCTCGTCATCGAGGCGTTCGGCCGCTTGAGCAGCTGCGCGACGGGGTCCTCGCGGGTGCGGCGGCGGTCGTCGTCGTCAAGGCGCTGGAAGGTGTGGATTCCGAGCTGCGCGATGTTCCGGGCTCGGAAGGAGACGACGGAGCGGAGCGCGGGCTGCGTCTCCCAGAGCTCCTCCGTCGACAGGCCGAGCACGCTGCTGGTCGTCGTCGAGATGTACTCGACGGGCACGCCGGCGCGGTAGTCGGATCGCGTGCCGCGGAGAATGTCGAGGAGTCCCACGTCGCCTCCTTCGGGTTCAGAGCACGAGGACGTCGAAGTCCTCGTAGGCGGACCGGACGGGCGCCGGGTTGGTCATCAGCAGCCAGAGCGCGCCGATCGCGGCCATGAGCGGCGCGGCGTCCTCCGGAGATCTCTTGCGGTCGATCGCCCAGCCGTCGCCGAGAGCCTTGATCTGGGCGGTTGCGGCGGCGATGTCGAGCGGCGCCTGCGCGCCGTGCGTGAGCGTGACGACGTCGTCGCCGTCGTCGAGGGTGTGACGCAGCGCGTCGTAGAACTGGCCGCACGCGCGCGACAGCTCGGCGTCCTGCCAGGGCTCGAGCGTGATGCCGGCCCGCTCGAAGTCCGCGACGAGCGAGGACACGGGCGCGCCGCGAGTCTGCAGCGTCACGAGGTCGGGGGCGACCTGCCGGTCTGCGTGAAGCAGCCACGGGATGACCCACTCGGTGCCCGCGCGGCGCGCGGCGAGCTCGACGCGGCGCCGCCCCTGGTCATCCCAGAACGCGATCGCGATCGACGCCCAGGTCCGGTCGTGCGACACGTCGACGCAGTAGGCCGCGGCGCGGGTCTGGTCGCGGGTCACGCGCTGCTCGAGCGCGCGCTGCCAGGCACCGTTCGGGAACGGTCCGGCTCCGGCCGAGTTCACGAACTGGCAGAGGACCTCCGTGCGGAACTCCCACTCGGGGTCCGTCAGCGCGGCCGCGGCGATGGTGCGCTCGGTGAGCTCGGTGTGCCCCATCGACGGGTTCGCCTCGGCCCAGCCGTCGCGGTCCCAGATGCCGCGCTGCACGCCGTCGACGTCGCCCGCTGACCACTCGAAGAGACCGATGGAGTCGACGTCGACGTCCTCGGCGATATCGTCGGGCAGGGAGTCGAGGACTGCGCCGGTGATCGCGCCGATAGCGACGTCGCGCAGGTGTCGCAGCACCACCGACGCGGCATCGCCGGCGTTCGAGACGCCCCACACCTGGGCGCGCTTGCGGGCCATGGACGTCTTCGACGTCGCCGACCACGCCTTCCAGTCCTGGTGCTCGCGGAGCTCGTCGAAGATGATGAGGTCGCCGGAGAACCCGCGCCCGCCGCGACGGTTCGCGGCGGCGATCTTGTACCGCTCGCCGCCGTCGAGGAGGAGCAGCTGCGAGCCCTTCCCCGCCTTGAGATCCTGGATCTCGTTCGCGAGCTCGGGGACGGCCTCGGCTACCGCGACGGCTTCGCTCCACGCCTTCTCGGAGTGGTCGAGGGACACGCTCGTCCCGAGGATCATGCGGGCGCCGTCCTGGAACATGCGCCACAGGATCAGCGACGTCAGCAGCGTCGACTTCCCGTTCTGCCGGGCGACCAGCAGCAGCACCGTCCGGAACCGGAACACGGCGCCCGGGCCGGGGAGAATCTCGAGGGCGTGGATCAGGAGCCACCGCTGCCACTCGAGCAGCCGCGGGAACAGACCGAGATAGTCGGTGTCGTCGCTCGGATCGCGGTGCGCGTCGAGCTCCTCGAGGCGGTCACGGATCCAGTCCGCGAACTCGATGACCTCGAAGCCGAGGGACGTGTCCGCGGTCAGCGGCCGCAGAGGCGGCGTGTACAGGCGGGGGATCGCGCAGCCGTACCGTCTACCGCGCCCGCTTCTCGGGCCGCTGGAACTTCGAGACGTTGCTCGGGCCTTCGGCCGCGTCTGGCTGGCTGCCGCCATCGCTGCCTCCAGTCGATTCGGGGACGAAACGCAGGGAGCGCAGCTCGCGCAGCAACCGCACGGACGGGGTCGCGCCGAGATCGGACAGCACGCGGGACAGAGCACGGTGAGCGGCGCGCGCGGCCGGCCGGTCGCCCTCCGCGAGGGACACATCGACGTCCTCAGCGAGGAGCCGCGCCTGCGCGATCGACGCGGCGTCCGACTCCTTCAGCCACTTCGCGGCGGCGATCGCGGAGTCGACCGAGTCGCGCATCACGTGGGCCGCGGCCGCGTTCGATCCGTTCGCCACAGCGGCACGCTCTGCGTCGCGCTGCTCCCGCTCTCGTCGGCGCTTCTCCCGCATCCGCTCGCGGGCCGCCTCGCGGCGCTGGTCGGGCGTCTGAGCCATCAGGGCGCCTCGATTCTGCGAACGCGAACGGGTGTGCGCACGATGCTCACTCCCGATGGGGGAGATCTCTGCCGGTGGAGTGACCTGGGCCGTCGTTGCTGGCGATCGCGACCCCCCTACCCTTCGTCGTCGTC
The DNA here is from genome assembly GCF_002932735.1 of Rathayibacter sp. AY1B7. NCBI lineage: Bacteria > Bacillati > Actinomycetota > Actinomycetes > Micrococcales > Microbacteriaceae > Rathayibacter > Rathayibacter sp. AY1B7. The sequence goes on along the minus strand of NZ_PSWK01000008.1, from coordinate 2,787 downwards.
GACGCGGGTGGTCACCAGGGTTCGGAGGTCTCGCCGATGCTCGCGATGGCGGGTCCGTCGCCCTTGCCGCGGTTGCAGCGGTGGGCTGTGGGTTGGACGTTGCCGGGGTCGAACTCGAGGTGTGGGTGGGTGATGACGGGGAGGCGGTGGTCGAGCTCGAGCGCGTCGGGGGTGTTGGCGGGCGCGTCGTAGTCGATGTGCTGCTGGCCGCAGATGGCGCAGGCCGCGTTCTGTGCCTTCCATCGGGCCTTGTGCTCGGCGCGGAACTCGGTAGCGCGGCGGCCGTGGGTGCGGGCCATGCTGCTCCTGGTGGTTGATGTGGCGGCGAGTGTTGTCGGAGGCTCCGTGTAGAAAGTCGCTGATCGCCGGATTCGCCGGCGGCGCGAAGAAAGGGGCCCGATATGGCTGACAGCGAGAACGTCCAGAGAGAAGCACGAGAGGCGATCTTCAGGGCGGTGAAGCAGCTCGCCGATGACAGCGACGAGTTCGGGGGCGTCGTTCGTTCGACGATGCTGCGTGACGCCGCCTACGCGTATCGGCTCACCGCGGGGGGACCGCAGCCGGGGTCGCCGACTGTGACCGAAAAGTAGGCGCGGCGGTGGACCTCTGGGACATGGCCTTCGACGCGCTGCCGAAGGAGTATGAGCTCGAGACAGTCGATCAGCGGATCGCGCATGCGAACGTGCTGGCGATCCTCGCTGTCGGGCAGCACCTGAGCCGGATCAACGAGGGGGAGTCGACGTTCTCTGAGGCGGTCGTCGACGCCGCGCGGAAGGTCGCTGGCTCGAAACGTTAGGCGGTGGGGCGGGCGCCGTGCCGTGTCTCGACGGCTGGTCGGCGCCCGCCCTGGTGACCCGTGCTGCCCGAACCCGGAGGGTCAGTACCGGGCCGGGGCCGGAAGGGTGCGACCCCGGGAACGACGAAACCCACCGGGCCGCTGTGCGGTGGTGGGTTTCGTCGTGATCATTACTCTGGCGGGCCTCACACCGTGCCTGTCAAATCTTCGAGGCAAATCGGCTCGATTTCTGGTTGATGATTGACCGGCGCAGCCATGCGGTGAGCTCGGCTTCGTCGATCTCGACGTGCTGGTCGCTGATGCGGCGGTGGGGCATGCCGTGTCGCATCCACCTCTGGATGGTCCAGCGGGAGCGGCGCACTCGGCGTGCTGCTCCGCGGACCGAGTACACCTCCTCGGTCATGCGGCGGCGGCCGCCGGCGGCTGATGGCAGGTGCAGGTGCAGTCGGTGGGCTCGTCGGCGCCGTAGTCCCATGCGTCGCCGTTGCACACGGGGTGCTTCCCGACGACGCACTCCGGGTTGATGGGTCTAGGCACGGTCGCCCTCCTCGGGGGTGGGCGGGACGGGCTCCCACGGGCCAGCAGGGCGGCGGCGGCGCAGAGTCTCCCCGCGGAAGGTGCGCTGGTCCTCGCCCATCGGAACGAGAATCCCGTTCGCCTCCGCGGCGTACTCCCACTCCTCCGCCGTCTCTACGGTGCGCGACGCGCGGTCCTCTACCGCCGCGTGGACCGCTCGGCTGATGTACGTCTGCCAGCCGAGCCCGCCGTCCTGGAAGCCGCCCTTCTTCGCAAGGGCGCCCAGTGCCAAGATCCAGGACCACAAGCTGTTGTTCTCGCGCTCCCAGTGCTCGCGCGCGGCTTCCGCGGTGCGCACCCGGGCGAGCAGGGCGAGCACCTCGAGGGCCGTGAACGTCTCCTGACTGACGTACTCCAGTTCGCGCGCGTGGCGCTCGATCGCGTCGAGGTCGGCGTCCTCTCGCGGGAGAGACGCCTCGAAAGCGGTGGCGGCGCGCTCCAGGAGCGGACGCGTGCTGTACCTCCCGCTCCAGTACTCCGCCTCCGTCCGCAGTTCCGCGATGAGGGCGCGCACGGCGTCCGGGGTCAGGGGTTCGGTGTCAGCCACGGTCGGCTCCTTCGGTGTAGGTGATACCGGGGTCGCCGGCGGCGATGTGGAAGCCGATGACGGCAGCGGCCGCGGCGGCGATCGCGGCGAGGGCGAGCAGGATGGCCTTCATGCGAGGGCTCCTTCGGTGAGGACGTCGTCGGTCTCGACGTCGGTGGCGGGGGTCCACTGGCAGTAGTCGCAGCGGATGGTCTCGACGTCGTCGACCGTGCGGGTGATGACGAGGCGGCGCTCGTCGCAGACTGGGCAGGCGACGGTGCGGGGCCGGACGGGCGGCGGGTCGACGGGGAAGCGGCCGCGGATGATCCTGATCATCTCGGCGAGCTCGTCGTACCAGACGACGATCGTGTCGAGGGCGGCGATCTTCGGGCCGTGGCCGAGCTCGAAGCGGATGAGCTCGGAGAGGAGGACGTCGGCCTTGCCGATGTCGGTGTCGCGGGGGAACCCGGGGACGTCCTCGTCGCGGCGCCACCGGTCGAAGAGGAACGCGGGCGGGGCGACGTGCAGCTCGCGGGCGTGGTTCTTGACGACGTCGGCGAGCTGCCCGAAGAAGGTGTCGGTCGCTTCGACGGCCTGCTCGTTGAAGGGGAGCTTCCAGGTGCGGGACGAGTCGACGCGGTCGGACTGGGCGAGGGAGGAGCCCAGGCCGGGGGTGCGGAGGGTGAACGCGTGGAGGGTGAGCTCGTGGCCGTAGCGGAGCCAGTACCGGATCCGGGAGTAGCAGGGGCCGCAGAGGCGGCCGTAGCGGGCGGCGGCGGGGTAGCAGCCTCGGCAGACGTCGGTGCCGGGGCAGTCGTCGGCGTGGACGTCGCGGGCGGCGTGGTGGCGGGCGCAGGGGGTGATGGTGGGGGCGGCGTCGAGGAGGGCG
>NZ_PSWK01000069.1:0-772 GCF_002932735.1 Rathayibacter sp. AY1B7 | reverse complement strand
TCTAGCGGAGGGGCCGGAGGACGGCTCCAGCCCACGAGGCCGGTGCAGTGCACGCCCGCGGCGCGAGGCCGCACCGGCGGACTCCCCGGCTCCGAGCCGGCCCGCGGACTCCCCCGGCACCGGGCCGCCCCGCGGACGCATCGCCGAGCAATGCTCTCGATCCCGTCATGCGCAGTTCACACGCGGCGCATAGATTCGAGGACGTTCACACTCCACTCATCACGCGAACAGGACCACGATGCGCAGACTCCGCGCCGCAAGCCTCCTCGCCGTCGTCGCACTCGGAGCCGCCACCGCCGCTCCGATCGCCTCGGCCGCCCCTCTCGACGACGGCGTCGAGCTCACCCTGGTGTCGACGACCGACACGCACGGGCACGTCTACGACTGGGACTACTTCGCGAACGCGCCGTACCCGGCCGACGGCGCGCTCGGCCTCACCCGCGTCGCGACCGAGGTCGACCGCCTCCGCGCCGAGAAGGGCGAGGAGTCCGTGCTCGTCATGGACAACGGCGACGCGATCCAGGGCACGCCGCTCACCTACTACTACGGCCTCGGCGACGGCGCCGCGGGCGTCCTCTCCGGCGAGACGACGCACCCGATGGCCACCGCGTTCAACACCATCGGCTACGACGCGCAGGTCGTCGGCAACCACGAGTACAACTACGGGCTCGACATGCTCAGCGCGTACGAGGGCGACCTGAACGCCCCGCTGCTGGGCGCGAACGTCGTCGACGTCGCCACCGGCAAGCCGTACCACGACCCCTACACGCTG
>NZ_PSWK01000068.1:0-828 GCF_002932735.1 Rathayibacter sp. AY1B7 | reverse complement strand
CCTCGGGGGTGCGGACGAACAGCTCGGGGCAGTGCGCGAGCGGGTCCTGGGCGTCGAGCGGATGCATGCCCTCACCCTAGGTCGCGGGTGCCGGGCGCGACGCGTGCCGCGGGCCCCCGGATGCGTGCCGCCGGGGTCCCTGACGGGTGCCGCCGGGGCCCCTGACGCCGCTCGGACGCCGCCCACTGTCCAGAAGTCGTCGCACTCGGCGTCGACTGCGACAACTCTTGAGCACTCGCAAGCCCTCACCCCGGAGCCTCCCCCACTGTCCAGAACTTGTCGCACTCGGCGTCGACTGCGACGACTCTTGAGCACTCGCAAGCCCTCACCCCGGAGCCTCCCCCACTGTCCAGAACTTGTCGCACTCGGCGTCGACTGCGACGACTCTTGAGCACTCGCAAGCCCTCACCCCGGAGCCTCCCCCACTGTCCAGAACTTGTCGCACTCGGCCTCGACTGCGACAACTCCTGAGCACTCGCGGACCCGCGCACTCGAGCCGGTCGCCACTGCTCCGAAGTCGCCGTGCTCGCGCTCCAGTACGGCCGCTTCCGCGTGGTCGCGAGCCGCCGGGCCTGTCCCAGCGGTCGTCGCCGAGTGCGCAGAAGTCGTCGCACTCGAGCTCGAGTGCGACAACTCCTGGACAGTCGTCGAAGCCGGAGGAGAACGGAGCGGGAGCCGGAGGAGAACGGACCTCGAGTCGGCGAACGCCCCCGGACCCGCGAGCACGGCCGCGCACGGCACCCGCGACCTAGGGTGAGGGCATGCATCCGCTCGACGCCCAGGACCCGCTCGCGCACTGCCCCGAGCTGTTCGTCCGCACCCCCGAGG